>JAGQGA010000168.1 GCA_020432595.1 Anaerolineales bacterium
CAAAGCCAACATTAAAAGTAGAATTGGTAACATAATTACCAATCTGCCAGGAACCATCAGTCGTTGTAGCCCCGGTACCACTAAGGAAAAGTTGCTGTGCTCCTAAGCTCGTAACATCAGCCAATGCGGGAGCATACCCTTTCTCTACCAAACCTACATACCATTCAATCGTGTCAATGAAGCGAGGATCATCATAGTAATATTTGGTTGTCCAGGGACCATCGGTAAAGCTCCAACCGGTGCTGCCAGCAAAGGCACTCCATTGGGTTTGGCCGGAAAAACCACCGCTGCCCTGATGGATGTAGCCGTACTGCACTACATTGTCCTTGTCAAAGTCGGCACTTAGACCGTTGTTGCCATTGGCATCCAGCGTCAACGTGGCAATGATCTCTTCAAACTTGCCACCATCTTGCGGGTTCCACGACCAATCATCCATCACAGCGGGGTCAATACCGGCTGCTTCCAGCATGTCGGCGTTGTAAACAACAGCAATGGTATCCCAGTCCTTGGGCAGCCCATACCGCTTGCCTTGGCGCACCCATAGGTCAGCCAAACCTGACAGATAAACACCTAAGTCAACACTATCACGGTCTACAAAAGGCTGAATATCCATAATCTGCTCTTTCACAGCAAATTCAGGGAATTTTGCCAGATGATCGGTGATAACATCAGGGGCATCACCGCTAACAAACCCAGTGGTAATACCATTCCAGTAATCATCCCAACCCAGTTGCTCAACCGCAACAGTAATATTGGGGTTTTCCTCATGGAAAGCGGTCGCACATTGCTCGTAAGCAGGTTGTTGGGCAGAGTCCCACAATACGTAGCGAATGGTTACAGCCATTGCTTCTTCGGCAGGAGCTTCCTCAGCTGCAGCTTCTTCAGCAGGGGCAGCCTCTTCAGCAGGAGCAGCCTCTTCAGCAGGGGCAGCCTCTTCAGTGGCAGTTCCGCCACAAGCGACCAACAAAACCAGCATCAACACCATCACAACATAAGCAAGGTATTTTTTGAAATTCATTTAATCTCCTCCAAACAGATTTTAAAAAGTTTTTTGTTCAACCTATAAAAACGTAATTTGAATTGCCCCAGCAGTGGCTTATGTGCCGTGCAGGAGCCAACAGGCATAAACCTCACCTCCTTCATGCGTAGATTAAGCCAGATCAAACTCTATAGTTGAAACAGCCTGTCAAGTTTTTTATTTGAAACCAGTAAACTGAATATTGTTCACCACGCGCCGCCCCAGGAACATAAACAGGAGCAGGGTTGGTATCATACTGATAATGGTTCCGGCCATCAGACCGGTCCAATCAGGTGCGCCTTGGGGCGTTTGCGAACGAAAAATTGCCAAGGCAACCGTTAGCACACGCACATTTTCATCTTTACCGATAAGGAAAGGCCAAAGGTAAGCATTCCAGGTGCTTACATAGGTGAGGATTGCCAGGGTGGTTAATGGGGGCATACTGATGGGAACGATAATCCGCCAAAAAATGCCAAATTTGCTAGCACCATCAAGGCTGGCAGCCTCCTCTAATTCACGGTTAATCCCCAAAAAGAACTGACGCAGGAAAAAGACGGCAAAGGGTGACATCAGCAAGGTTGGAGCCATGATACCCAAGAAGGTGTTTTGCCAGCCAAGGTCACGAATCAAGAGAAAATTAGGTAGTGTGGTCACAATACCGGGAACCATGAGAGCAGAAAGGTATAGCAAGAAGATTTTATCGCGCAAAGGGAATTGCAACCGGGCAAAAGCATAGGCAGCCAAGGCACTAAAAAAGGTTTGGCAAATAACAATGGTGGTAGAGACAATGATCGAATTACGCAAATAGAGCCAAAAATTGATCGATTGACCCGAACCACCGGCGGCAACGGCCGTTGCTGTGTCTACAAAACCCAGCACGCGGGCAAAATTGACCAACGTGAAGCCAACTGGTAAAAGCGAGCGCGAGTTCGCCAAAAGCTCCCGCTGAGTAGAGAGTGCCGTGCGAATGACCCACCAAAAGGGAAACAAGACGATAAATATTGCAATTGCTATGACCACCCAAGCCGCTATTCGCGTAAGCGATACATTGCCCCAACGTCGTTGCGCCGGTAATTCAGAAGCGAGTGTATTATTGGTCAACATTTGTCATACCTCCTGTTCATTCTTAGGCCAAATCTGATGAATCAGCCCGTAGAATACGCATCTGCACAAAGGTCACAAAGGCCAAAATGAGGAACAAAACCACTGCAACGGCCGTTGCATACCCCATTTGGAAACGCTCAAAAGCAAACTCGAATATATACCAGGTGATCACACGCGTTGCATCAACAGGGCCGCCTCCCGTTGTCACTGCTATCGTGTCAAAAATTTGGAAAGAACCAATAATTGTTGTGACCAACACAAAAACCATAACGGGGCGCAGCAGAGGCAACGTAATAGACCAGAACATGCGTCCCTCGGTAGCGCCATCAATCGCTGCTGCCTCATAAATTGATTTGGGAATGGTTTGAAGTCCAGCAAAAAAGAGGAGGGCTGTATACCCAGTGTATTGCCAAATATTGATGGCAGCAATGGCCGGCATTGCTTGATCGGGAGAACCCAAAAACGCCTGTCGTGAGAACCCCAGCCCTTGCAAAGCCATATTGACAAATCCTAATACGGGATCAAGCATCCAAAGCCACACCAAGGCTACAATAACGGGGGGCAGAAGCCAGGGCATGACAAATAAACCACGTAATAAAGCAGACTTGGTAACGCGATCCATCATCACAGCAATGGCAATGGCAAGAACAGTCTGCAAAGGAATGTTTAGCAAAACATAGTAGCCGGTCACCTGTAGCGACCGCCAAAACTGCTTGTCACCAAACATGTCAATATAGTTCTCAAACCCAATAAATTTGGGAGCTGAGAATAAATCCCAATCGGTAAAACTAATGTAAAGACCTCTAACAGCGGGGATGGCATAAAAAGCCGTAAAGCCAATCAGGCTGGGAAGCAAAAACAGCCAGGCTAACCCGGCTTCTCCACCAAACCATCGCTTTAAAACAGGTTTTTTTGCTTGGGGCTGCGTATGCGAACGAACGGCCGTTTGGCTTGCGCTCATGATTACCTCCTCTTCCTCATCAAATCCGTAACCACTTTTGCCAACAGGATGTGGGTATTCACTTTGTCGTGATCGTTCCCGTGAACGTTCACGGAATAGTACAAAAAATCATTGCCCCTGTCAAGAGCTTTTCAAACCATTTTGCGGATTCACTAGGCAAGTAGATTCGCGTAAGACCAGTTCCACTGGCATTTCCTGCCAAGGGAACTCAGCATCAGGCCGTGCCAACATCTCCAACAGGCGTGTCATTGCCTTGACACCAATCATATATTTGTCTACACGAATGCTGCTTAAGGACGGTGAAACAATGGAAGTTAGATGAATATCGTCGAAACCAATAATCGAAACCTGCTCCGGAATATTCAAATTCATATCACGGCAGGCACGCATGGCCCCCAGAGCCATTAAATCATTATAAGCGAAGAGAGCGGTCAACTGCGGCTGGCGCGTCAGCAGTCGTTTGGCTGCGGCATAGCCACCAGCTAAGGTAGGGGCACCCGATTCGATGACGCTATCGTCACACGCCACTTCATATTGCAATAGCGTGTTACAAAATCCTTGTATGCGCCGCACCCGGCTATAGGAAACATTTTCGTTGGTAATAATGCCGACGTGTTGATGCCCCTGCTGCACAAAATGCTCGGCGGCCAGTGCCCCACCCCGCACATTGTCTACAATAAGTTGGTTGATATTGAGGTGGTTGACAAAACGGTTGGTCATGATGATAGGGTGATAGGTATCGGCAAATTCCAGCAGGGCTTTTGCCCCCAAACAACTGCCCAAAATAATGATACCGTCCACGCCTTGGGCAACTAATGACTGAAGAATTTGAGTTTCTACTTTGGGGTCATCGTCGGTGTTGCATAAAAAGACGTTGTACTCTTGCTCGCGGGCCACATCTTGCACCCCTCTGGCAACTTCGGGGAAAAAGGGGTTGAGAATGTCAGAGAAAACAAGGCCAACGGTACCGGTACGCCGAGTGACCATACTTTGAGCCATACGGTTGGGGCGGTAGCCGAGTTCACGAACGGCCGTTAATACCCTCTCCTTAGTCTCTTCGCTAATCTCCCCCTTGTCGTTCATGGCGCGGGAAACGGTTTGGCGTGAGACCCCAGCCGCTTTGGCAACATCGTTTATGGTTACTTGTTTCATCGCCGTCTCACCTCCGTTTCCATTCACGTGAACGTTCACGGTGAATTTTAGGGAAAGAAACGGCCGTTGTCAAATCCGTATTGAGAGTAGAGATTGGGGATTGATGAACACTCGTAATCTCCAATCTCTAATCACCCATCTCCTTTCACAAAGCACCAATTTAAAGCTCGTTCGGCATATCTATCCCCAGCCGTTGCCCAACGGCCGTTAATTCCCCCCACGTCGTCTCATCCAGCGGAATCCCGTCACGGCGGCGAATAACGGCCGTTTGTTCCTCCGGCTCGCCCGGCAGCAGCACCCCACTGCTTCCCGGCGCAGGTTGGGTTGCCGAAACCGCCGCCGCCAGCCGCCCCGCATCCAGCAAAAAGTCTGCCAACGGGCGGAACGGCTCAATTGCCAGCACAATAAACAGCACCCCGTTGTAAAAACGATCATAATCCGGCAATGCCGGGTTGCCCATGCCGGTCAGCACCCCGCCCAGCAGTTCAATGAGCAGCGACAGCCCATACCCCTTGTATAGCCCGGCCGGCAGCAGCATTCCCCCGGCATATAAATCGTGCGGGTTGGTGCTGGGATGCCCCTCCTTGTCCAAAATCACCCCTTCGGCCAGCGTCTTGCCCGCATTCCGCGCCACGCGCACCTTGCCTTCGGCCAGGACGCTGGTGGCAAAGTCGAGGATGAAGGGCGAACTCCCGTTCGGCGAACGGCCGTTCATCGGCACCGCCGCCGCAAACGGATTCGTCCCTAGCTTCCGCTCCATCCCCCCATACGGCGTGACCAGGCCACCCGGCCCCGCTCCATTGCAAAACGCCAGCCCAATCAAATTCTGCTCCGCCGCCATCGCCACCCACTCCCCCACCCGGCCAATGTGGTCGCTGTTGTGGAGCGTCGTCGCCGCCACGCCATGGGTCTGCGCTTTGGCAATGCTCACCTGCATGGCAAACTCCGCCCCCACTTGCCCAAAGCCACCCCGCGCATCTACCTTGCTAATCGCCCCCATTTCTTCGGCCACCACCGCCGTCGCCTGCGGGTCAATCCGCCCCGCCTCAATCGCTGCCACATATTGCACCGTGCGGATCACCCCATGCGAATCATGCCCCGTCAAATTGGCCGCCACCAGCGACTTAGCTACGCGAACCGCATTCGCCTCCGTCGCCTCCGCCGCGATAAAAATCGCCTGAACAAGGTTTGTTAATTGCTCTGAATCAATGTGAATCATTTTTTCCTTTCCCACTCCTGCTTCAACACACTAAACAACAACACATCCCACCACCGCCCCTTAAACCACTCTTTCTCCCGCAGCCGCCCCTCCTGCTGCATCCCCAGCTTCCGCAGCACCCGCGCTGACGCTTCATTTTCGGCAATGCAGGTGGCGGTAACGCGGTGCAACTTTAGCTCAGTAAAACCAAAATGCACCATCACCCGCGCCGCTTCGGTGGCATACCCATTACCCCAATAGGCTGGGTCTAGCTCGTAGCCAATTTCCGCCTCATACGACTCCACATGCCGCTGCCGAATGCCGCAGTTACCAATGATTTGTCCACTTTCGGGCAGCACAACCGCCAGTTGAAAATGGGTGCGTGGCTGCGCCCGCTGCCGCCGCACAAACATTTTAACAAATTCCTGCACCTCATCGGGCAGGCGGTGATCCCAATGGTAAAAGCGCAAATAGTCGGGGTGGGTTTGGTAGGCATAAACGGCCGTCCAATCCCCCTCCACAAAATCCCGCAGCAGCAATCTTTCCGTTCGTCGTTGCATCATGCCCCCATTTTACAACTTCTTTACATTTTCTAAACCAGTTCTTTATCACTTTTCCTTATACTCCCCGACATAAGTAGCCAACAGGGAGCCAAAATAGCCCTACAAAATGAAATACGAACGATGGACAGCCGCTTCTTAGTTGCACAGAGCTACACAGAGAAGACACAGAGGCTCACAGAGAAAAACAGAGAAATGAAGTCTCAATCCATTATTTTTTGCAACAAAATATTTATGTCAACAATCCACCCCTTTTACTCTCTCTGTGAATCTCCCTCTTTAGCTCTGTGAAGCTCTGTGTCATGAATTCTCTTTACTCATCCGCATTTGTCCGCGTCCCATTTTCAAAAGGAACCAAACCATGACCCATGTCTATTTGCAGTGGCACAACCCAACCAACCAGGCAGATAAGGGGCAAGCGTTGCTGGTGCTGCCATGCACCATTGGTCGCGCCCCGGATAATGATGTGGTGCTGCCGGAAGCCAACGGCGGCGTTTCGCGCCACCACGCCCAGCTTTTTAGCGATTGGCGCGGCCTGGGCATTGCCGATTTGCACAGCAGCAACGGGACGCTGGTCAACGGCCGTTTTATCCACCAAACCACCCTCACCCCCAACGACCATATCCAAATCGGCCGTTACCTGCTCCACCTGCAAACCACCATCCGCTGCGCCGACGACAACTGCCGCCGCCTCATCAGCAGCCACGCCCTCACCTGCCCCTGGTGCGGCCATTTTCAGGCTGATGCCATTACGCGGATTGGTTAATGGAGATTGGAGATTGTGAAGGTTCACAATCTCCAATCTCTAATCTCCAATCGCCCAAAGGAAAACCCCATGACCCCAACCACTCCCCTCACTCTCCACTGGCGCGACCCGCAAACGGGGGAAAGCCAGGTGCAAACGGCCGTTTATCCCCTTACCATCGGCCGCAGCCCCGACAACACAATCCAGCTCAACAGCAGCTTTGTCTCCAGCCACCACCTGCGAATTGAAGACAACGACAGGCAAGCGTGGCTGCGTGATTTAGGCAGCCGTAATGGAACCAAGCTCAATGGCAAGCTGGTGGGGAAAACGGCCGTTTTGCTCACCACCCCCAGCCACATCGAAATCGGCCCCTACTCCCTCCACCTCACCCAGCCACCGGGCGACGGGCGCACCGCCACCCTCACCAACCTGCTCGACCCCGCTACCCTGGCCGCCATTCGCCAAAGCTATCAGCAACCCGCCCCCGCCCTCGCCTTCAGCAGTGCCAGCGATGCGTTGGAAGCCACCAGCAACCATGAACCAACCCCCTTGCCCCCCATCTTCCAGCAGCGCGTCGTGCCGCTGGCCGCGCTTAACCAGCCCTATGAAAGCAAAACTTACCTCAGCGTGGGGGGCGGGCTGGGCAGCTTCGCCTGGATCAACCATCTGGTGGTGTATGGCGCCGACCCGTCCGACATTTTGACCATCGGCTTTGAACCCAAGCCCTACGGCCGCTATCAGCGCCTGTGCCGCAATTCGCAAATTCCCGACCATGAACGACTGCGCTCCAACTCCGACTCTTGCCCCGACAATTTGTGGGGGTGGCCGGGGTATGGGGTGCGGGAAATATGGGGGGCGGTGAAAAACGGCCGTTTTTCCCACGCCGCCACCATCGGCTGGCAGCTATTCAACGAACCCTACATCCAAACCTACACCCCTGTCGCCGGCCACGTCTTTGCCGCCATTGACCGCGAAGCCGAGCGCATTGGCTGGGGGCAGCTGTGGCGGCACGGGCGCGTCCGCGCCATTCGCCAAACCGACGACGGCCGTTATTTGGTCGCCTACACCCATTTGCGCGACGGGCAGCCCGACCAGCACCGCCTGGTTGTTTGCCGCTATCTCCACCTGGCCGTCGGCTACCCCGGTGTCCGCTTTTTGCCCGATTTGCAAGCCTACCGCGCCCAAAGCGGCGATTTCCGGCGCGTGGTCAACGCCTATGAAGCCCACGACCACGTTTATGACGCGCTGGCGCAGCAGGGCGGTACGGTACTCATTCGCGGGCGCGGCATTGTCGCCTCGCGCATCATCCAGCGGCTGCACGAGCTTCGCGCCCAGCACGGCAGCCCCATCGCCATTTTGCACCTGATGCGCCAGCCGCTGGCCGAGGGGCAGCAATTTGACCACGCCCAGCGCGAGGTGAGCAACCATTGGGAGTTCCAGCCATTTAACTGGCCGAAAGCGGCCTGGGGGGGCGACCTGCGGCAGCAGTTGGAGCAGGCTAGCGACGAAGAGCGCAAAGAGCTGCTGGCCTGCTGGGGCGGCACGACCACCGCCGACCGGCACGATTGGCGCAGGATGGTTGACGACGGGCTGCGCGAGGGGTGGTATGAGATCCGTTTTGGGGCGGTGCAGGGGGTGGAGGCAGCAGAGAACGGCCGTTTATCCCTCACCCTCCAGCGCGACACCACCCTCACCCACCAAACCAGCCTCGAAGCCGACTTCATCATAGATGCCACCGGGCTGGAGGCGGGATTAGAAAGCAACGGGCTGCTGCGCGATTTGGTCAACCAATATGACCTGCCGCGCAACGCCAGAGGAGGGTTACAAGTATCGAATGCGTTTGAAGTGGAGGCGCTGCGCCACGGCGAGGGGCGGGTTTATGCCAGCGGCATTGTGACGCTGGGCGGGCCGTTTGCCGCCGTAGACAGCTTTTTGGGGCTGCAATTCGCCGCGCTTCGTTCGGTAGACCAGTTAACGGCCGTTCGTGCCACCGGCCTGCGCCGCCTCGACGGGCTGCGCTCGCTCAACCAGTGGACACGGTGGGCCATTGGAGCAAAACCATGACACCAACTTTGTTCGGACGCTGGCAAAGCCGCTTTTTCCTGCTCGGCACCGTCGGCAGCCTCACCACCCTGCTTTTTGCCGTTTTATTCCGTTCCCTCATTCCTTTTATCTTGCTGGCGGTGGTGATGTTGCTCGGTTTGGGCTGGGATGTGGTGTATGACCGACTGCAAAAACGACGCTGGGATCGGGATTGGCCGCCGACGCTGCAACTGGCGGCGGGCGTGGCCGAAGGGTTGGCACTGGCCGGGCTACTCTATGGAGCGCGGCTGCTGCCAGCCCCACCACCCACCCAATTTATCTTGCATTATACGGCCGTTTGGCTCACCACCTTCCTCGCCAGCCAAAGCCTTATGCGGCTCCTCTTCCCCCGCTGGCGCTATCACGGCGGACAGTGGATTTGAATCGGTTATCAGTAATCGGTAATCGGTAATCGGTCTGGACTCTACTGATTACTGAACACTGATTACCGATTACCGAAAAGAGTAAACTCATGGAAACTTTTGACAAAATTGACCGCTACATCATCATCAGCAAGCTGGGGCAAGGGGGGATGTCTACGGTGTACCGCGCCATTGACCCCGACACCCAAAGC
>JAGQGA010000169.1 GCA_020432595.1 Anaerolineales bacterium
TGGGAAGCGGCCTGGCTGCTGGATCAAGGTCAGGATGCGACGCATGAGATCACCGTGATGAAGCATTTTATTGACGAGATGGCAGTGCGCGTGGCCGACCAAGGGCTGCAAACGCTCGGTGGCTACGGCTACATTCGGGAATATCCGATGGAGCTGTGGCTGCGGAATGCGCGGGGTTTTGCCACGTTTGATGGGGTGGCGATGGTTTAAGCGGTAAGCAGTTATCAGTTGTCAGTAATCAGTTGACTTTTTGACCGATTACCGATTACTGATTACCGATTACTGGTTTGAGGTGGACATGATTAGCTTTGAAATTCCAGAGAAATTGCAGCAGGAAACCAAGATGGCGGAGATGGTGGCGGCGCAGGTGATGCGGCCGAAGTCGCGCTATTTGGATGAGCATGAGCATGAACGGCCGTCTGATTTTATCAACATCATGTGGCCGGTGATTAAGGAGCAGTATAAAAAGCAGTTGGCGGGGCTGCAAAATGGCAACGGCAGCCAGCCAAAGCGGGAAGGGCCAAACTGGGCGGTGCTGCGCTTTGTGCTGCTCATTGAAATGTTGAGCTGGGGGGACACCGGGCAATATTTGTGTATGCCAGGCGGCGGGTTGGGTGGCTCGGCGGTGGAGGCTGTGGGTACGCCAGAGCAAAAAGTGCGCTTTTTCAGCCGCTTTGCCGAAGGAAATGAACCGTCATGGGGTTCGATGGCGATTACGGAGCCGGATGCCGGGTCGGATAATAGCTCGATGCGAACAACGGCCGTTCTTGACCCCGCCACCAACGAATGGATTATCAACGGCGAAAAAATCTTTATCACCAGCGGCTCGCTTTCGCTGAAGGAGTCGGATGGCTTTTGCGTGGTGTGGGCGACGGTAGACCCGACGGCCGGCCGCAAGGGGATCAAGTCGTTTGTGGTGGAGGGGCGCACGCCGGGGGTGGAAGTGAGCCACGGGCTGGACAAGCTGGGGATTCGCGCCAGCGACACGGTGATTTTGTCGTTTAGGGATGTGCGCGTGCCGTATGAAAATTTGCTGGGCAGCCCGGAAGTGCGCGAGAAATCTACCAAGGGGTTTGCCGGGGCGATGCAGACGTTTGATGCCAGTCGGCCGGCGGTGGCCGCCAGTGCGATGGGGATTGCGCGGGCGGCGTTGGAATTTACGAAGCAAAAGCTGGTGGAAGATGGGATTGTTTTGGACTATACCAAGCCGAGGCATGAATTAACGGCCGTTGAGCGCGACGTGCTCAACATGGAAGCGCAGTACAAAACGGCGTGGCTTCTCACCCTCAAGGCGGCGGCGGCGATTGCCCACGGGCAGGGGAACCGGTTGGAGGCGAGTATGTGTAAGGCTCATGCAGGAACGGCCGTTACCCGCATCACCCAGAAATCCGTCGAACTCCTCGGCCCCCTCGGCTACTCCCGCGAACTGCTGGCCGAAAAATGGATGCGCGATGCCAAAATCAACGACATCTACGAAGGCACCCGCCAAATCAACCTCCTCATCGTCGCTCGCTCCATTCTCGGCTATTCCCGCCGCGAATTAAAGTAAAGCTGTGCTACAATTTGCCTATGATAAAAACAATTACCTTAAACAAAGCGCAGGCAGATTTTGCAACTTTAATGGAATTGGCTATTAACAAACATAGCCAATTCCGTATCGCTTCTGAGCAAGGTGGTGTCATCCTCATTTCTGAGGAAGATTATGACAATTTGCTGGAAACGTTGGAATTGCTGTCGAGACCTAGCCTTTTATGACGCCATTCAGAAAGCGGATCAGGAGATGAAAACTGGAAATACGCTAAGTTAGGATGAGGTATTTGACCGTGAATGAGTTCAACCACCTTTAATGAACTGGATAAAGGGTAGACAAAATGATAGTTTCTACAGCATATGATGAAATTGTAGATTTTATAGCTGCTGGCACGACACCCGACAGTGTGATTGCTTTTCGTCCTTCAGATCAGACAAAAGAGCGCGTAGCTAACTTGATACACAAAGAAAAAACGGTAGGCCTTTTGCCCGACGAGACGGCCGAACTCAACCATTATATGCAGCTTGAGCATTTAATGCGGTTAGCAAAAGCACGCGCACACAAACACTTGACACATGAGTAAAAGTTACATTAGTCAGGCATTGCGGAAAGAAGTAGTGCTCCGCGCTGCCTACCTTTGTGAATATTGCTTGATTCATGAAAACGACACCTATTTTGGTTGCCAAGTTGATCACGTTATTAGTGAAAAGCATGGCGGTTTGACCGAAAGCCAGAACTTAGCGTTAGCGTGTACTGTTTGTAATCGAAACAAAGGGAGTGATATTGGTTCTCTCGTTTGGGAATCGGGACGGTTTGTGCGCTTCTTTAACCCACGTATAGACAAATGGGGTGAGCATTTCCGATTGCAAGGTGTCGAGATTGTGCCGCTAACAGAGATTGGGATTGCAACAAACAACATATTGAAATTTAATGATTCTGAACGGCTAATGGAAAGACAAGAATTGGCTGAGTTGGGGAGGTACCCAGCACCAGAGGCAATTGCTGTTATTTTTTGACTTCCATAGGCTGTTCAGGTTTTGAGGAGAACCCAAGCATGACATTCCGCATAGACAAGGTGGCTGTGATTGGCGCGGGCACGATGGGGGGCGGGATTGCTGCCCACTTAGCCAATGTGGGCACCCCCGTGGTGCTGTTGGATATGGTGCCGCCCAATTTGAGCGACGCAGAGAAGAATGAACCCAGGGCGCGAAACAAAATCGTGCAGAGTTTGTATGACCGGATGGCGAAGGCGCGGCCGGCCAATCTGGCGCGAGCCGACCGAGGGGATTTGATTACCGTTGGCAATTTGGAAGATGATTTTGACAAGATTGCCGACTGTGACTGGATTGTTGAGGTGATTATTGAGCAGCTTGCCCCCAAGCAGGCACTCATGGAGCGTATTGAGGCGGTGCGAAAGCCGGGCAGCATTGTCAGCTCCAACACCTCTGGCATTCCCATTGCCCAGATTGCCGAGGGGCGCAGCGATGAGTTTAAGGCGCACTTTTTGGGGACGCACTTTTTTAACCCGCCGCGCTATTTGAAGCTGCTGGAGGTGATTCCCACGGCCGATACTTCCGCTGCCGTACTCGACTTTATGGTGCAGTTTGGGCGTGATGTGTTGGGTAAAGGGGTGGTGGTATGCAAAGACACCCCCAACTTTATCGCCAACCGCTTCATCGCCATCGTCGGTTCCTATGTGCAGGAATATGCTTTTGCCAATAGCTATACCGTGGCCGAGATTGATGCCATTACCGGGCCATTGGTGGGGCATCCCAAAACGGCCACCTTCCGGCTGATGGATTTGGTGGGGATTGACGTGATGCTCCATGTCAACAGCAATTTGTACCCCGCCATTCCCGATGATGAATACCGCGAGGTGTTGAAGGGGGCGAAGAGCGAGGCGGTGTATGCCCATTTCCGCGAAAACAAATGGTTTGGCAATAAATCGGGCCAAGGTTTTTACAAGCAAGTGCGCGGGGCCAGCGGGCGCGAATTCCACACGTTGAACCCGGAGACGTTTGAATACTTCAACCCGCCAAGCGTGCGCTTTGATTCGGTGGGGGCGGTGCGGAAGATTGAGGATTTGGGGGAGCGGCTGCGGGCATTGCTGCAGCATGATGACCGAGCGGCGCAGTTTATCCGCGATACGACCTATTTTATGCTGGCGTATGCGGCGTATGTGACGCCGGAAATTGCCCACAGTATTAAAGATGTGGATGATGCCAACCGCTGGGGGTTTGCCCATGAGGCGGGGCCGTTTGAGACGTGGGATATGCTGGGGGTGCGGGAAACGGCCGTTTCCATGCAGGCCGCCGGGTTCAAAGTAGCCGACTGGGTGCAGCAAATGCTGGATGCGGGTCATGAGCGGTTTTATGAAAACGGCCGTTATTACGACTTCAACAGCCAAAGCTACAGCGAACCTATTGCCAGCAAAAACATCGCCGTTGCTAACCTCCACGCCGCTGGCAAAGAAGTGGCTCGCAACGACAGCGCCAGCCTGCTCGACATGGGTGACGGCGTAGCCCTGCTGGAGTTCCACGCCAAGATGAATGCTATTGATGATGGCATCGTCGGCATGGCAAATATTGCCCTGGAACGACTCAACAGCGACTTTGACGCGCTGGTGATTGGCAACGACGGGCAGGATTTTTGCGTCGGGGCCAACATTTTTATGGTGGGTGTGGCTGCTGCCCAGGGTATGTGGGAGCAACTTGACAAAACGATTTGGAATTTGCAGGATGCGACCTTCCGGCTGCGCCACGCCCCCAAGCCGGTAGTCACGGCTCCGCACCAGCGGGTGCTGGGTGGTGGCGTGGAGCTGGCGATGGCCGGCTGGACGGCCGTTGCTGACCATGAAACGTACATGGGTCTAGTGGAAGTGGGTGTGGGTGTGGTTCCGGCCGGCGGTGGCCTCAAAGAACTCATTCGTCGCCGTATCAACCCTGTCATGAAGACTCCTAATGCCGATGTGCTGCCCATTATGCAGGAGGTGTTCCAGCAAGTAGCCTTGGCAAAAGTTGGCACCAGCGCTTGGGAAGCCCGCGAATTGGGGTATTTACTCGACAGCGACACCATTGTGATGGGCAGCGAACAACGGCTAGCGAAGGCCAAGGCCGTGGCTCTGCAGCTTGTTGCTTCCGGGGCGCGTCCGCCGGAGGTGGAAAAGGTGTATGCGGCTGGGCTGGAAGCGTATGCCGCCCTGCGGCTAGGTATCCAGAGCTTTGTTTGGGGCAACTATGCCAGTGCCTATGATGCGGTGGTGAGCGACAAGGTGGCCTATGTGCTGTGCGGCGGCAAGCTGAGCGCCCCGGCCTGGGTAGATCCGTGGTATATTTTGGATTTGGAGCGTGAGGCGTTCTTGTCACTGCTGGGCAACCAGGAGACGCGGGATCGGATTATGCATATGCTGCAAACGGGTAAGCCGCTGCGGAATTAAGGAGAAACATGATGACACGTGAAGCTGTAATTGTAGCTGGGTCACGAACGGCCGTTGGTAAGGCCAAGCGGGGCAGCACGCGCAACTGGCGCTCCGACGACATGGCCGCAGCGGTAATTCGGGAAGTGATGCGCCAGGCCGAAGGGTTTGACCCGGCCGAGATAGACGATGTGATTATTGGCTGCGCCATGCCCGAAGGGGCGCAAGGGTTAAACTTTGGCCGCACCATTGCCCTGCGGGCGGGGCTGCCAGTGGACACCCCTGGCATGACCGTCAACCGCTTTTGCTCCAGCGGGCTGCAAACCATTGCGATGGCTGCCGAGCGCATCATTGCCAATGGGGCTGACGCGATCATTGCGGGTGGGGCGGAAACGATGAGCATGGTCCCCATGAGTGGTTTTCGTGTGAACCCGAACCCCTACATGGTGGAAAATATGCCTGAAGTGTATATGGGCATGGGGTACACGGCGGAAAACGTGGCCGATGAATATGAAGTGAGCCGCCAGGCGCAGGATGAATTTGCCGTGCGGAGCCACCAGCGGGCAGCGGTGGCCTATGCCAAAGGACTGTTTGACGGCGAAATTTTGCCGATTGAGATTGAAGAGACGACGGCTGGAGCCAATGGGCCAGAAACGACCACGTTTATCCTTGATAAAGATGAGCATCTTCGAGCTGACACCACTTTGGAAGGGCTGGCAAAACTGCGGCCGGTGTTTAAGCAGGGTGGGAGCGTTACGGCCGGGAATGCTTCCCCTCTCAGCGATGGGGCGGCGGCGGTGCTGGTGATGGAGCGCAGCAAGGCGGAGGCATTGGGGTTGAAGCCATTGCTGAAGTTTGTGGGCTTTAACGTCGGCGGTGTGCGGCCGGAGGTGATGGGGATTGGTCCGGTGGCGGCGGTGCCGCGTGTGCTGAAGCGCACGGGATTGAGCCTGAACAACATTGACCTGATTGAACTGAATGAGGCGTTTGCCGCCCAAGCGGTGGCGGTCATTCGTGAGTTGGGGCTGGACGAAGAGAAGGTCAACGTGAACGGTGGCGCGATTGCCCTGGGGCATCCGCTGGGCTGCACGGGGGCGAAGTTGACGGTGCAGATTATGAATGAGATGCGCCGCCGCGACAGCCAGTTTGGCATGGTGACGATGTGTATTGGCGGCGGCATGGGTGCGGCCGGGATTTTTGAGCGGTTGAATTAGGTTACATTTTAGCGATTAAGAAAATAGGACGCTGATTTTCCTGATTTTCCTGATAAGAAAGCTTGATCAGGTGTATCAGGAAAATTAGCGTCCTGTTTTTTAGAGAACTGGCAGCAGGTTAGCCCGTCTCTAACTGTGGGTGGGGACGTAATTTGACGGGTACGGTGCCGAAGCGGAGGGGGTGCTGCTGGTTGAGCCACGCAGTTTGCGCCCATTGGTAACGGCCAACGAGCGGGGCTGTTGTTTTGGCAATAGCAATGAGCAGGGGTTTCCACCGCTCGTTCATTTGGCCGCGTGCTTCGCGCAGTTGGAGGGCTTGCGCCCGTTGGATTTCCGGCAACCGTTCGGCTGCAATGCGGGCGGCAGCTTGGTCAATGGCGGTGTCGGTGGTTTGCAGGGCAGGGATGAGGTGGTTGGCAGCGACAATGACATCGCGCAGGGCGAGGTTGATGCCTTGGGCGCGGATGGGGGACATGGGGTGGGCGGCATCGCCCAGGAGGAGCAGCCCTGGTTTGTGCCAGCTTGCGGCGCGTCCGACGATGACGTTGAGTTTGGAGGGTTCGCCAATTTGCCCGCGCACCGTTTGCAAATGGTCGGCCAGCCAGGGTGGAGCGGGTTCGGCCAATTCGTCTGCCCAATTGCGCTGGCGGTCGTAGCCACCTTTGGGCAACAGCAGGGCGTAGCGGATGTGGTCATCGTGGGAGTTGTAGGCAAGGGCGGTGTTTCTGACGGACCCCATCAAATAGACGCTGGTTTTGCCGTGCAGCGCGGGTGGAGCGGGGAAGCGGAACCACAATACGTCGTAGCTTTCGGGGAGCAGGTTGAGCTTGATGTCGGCGCGGGTGCGGACGATGGAGCCGCGTCCGTCGCAGCCGATGATGAGATCGGCCGTTTGGGTGAATGGTTGGCCGTTGTGGGTGCCGCTGATGTGGGAAAAACGGCCGTTTTCCACCCCCAAATCCCGCATTGTTGCCCCTTGCAGCAGCCGAAAGTTGGGGAACTGCTGTGCCAGAGTGGTGACGTGGGTTAAAAAAGCAGGCTGCGACAGCACGCAGACGGCACGGCTGCCCAATTCTGCTTGCGGCTCGGCCACGCGGAAGATGAGGCGGTTGGCAACGTGCATGTCCCAGCTATCAACCCGACGGTGGGGCAGTGGGCTGATGTCAATGCCCATTTGTTCCAACGCCTCCAGCCCCAGCGGCATCATCGCCTCTCCGCGAAAGACCCGTTCAAAATTTGTTTCCCGTTCCAGCAGCGTTACATCAATACCAGCCCGCGCCAGTAAATAGGCCAGCGTTGCTCCAGCCGGGCCAGCCCCCACAATTATTACCTTGCTCATTATGTCACCTTCCAAAGTTCAAGTTGCTTATTTTATGTGTTTGCATATGATTGTCCGCAAACAGACACCTGTATGAAAAAGATAGGGTGAAACTGCAAAACAGTCAATAGACAAAGGTTGGATCTTTGTTTGTTAATGAACAAAATCGGAGAAATTGTCTGGGAATTGGAAAATTGGAGAGTAGGAGATGGAGAGATTAGGAGATTACCCCCCTCCATCTCTCCATCTCCCAATCACTTTTTTGCCTAATGATCAGACAAAGCGAGGGCATAAATGGAAGACAGGCGAGTGCGGCGGACGAAGGAGCGGCTGCGGCAGGCGTTGCTTCAGCTTTTGCTGGAAAAACCGTATCAGGATATATCGGTGCAAAATATTTTGGATGTGGCGGATGTGAGCCGGGCGGCGTTTTATGCCCATTACCAGGATAAGGATGCGCTGTTTTTGGCGGGGATGCCGGAGAATGTGCTGCACTATGGCACGTGGGAGCCGACGGATGAGCTGCTGCCACCGGTGATGGCATTGTTTGAGCACATGGTGGCGGGACAGGCGTGGGTGCGAGCGATGCAGGGAACGGCCGTTATGCAACTGATCAACCAACGAGCCAGGCAGCGCATGGTGGAAAATTGGCTGGCACATTTGCAAAGGCTGCAAGCGACGGGGCGGTTAGTGGCGGTAGACGCGGAACCGGTGGCGCATTATTTGACGGGAGCGCTGCTGTCGCTGCTACTGTGGTGGAGCAGCAGCGGGATGAAGCAAGCGCCGGAGGCAATGAACGGGCTGTTTCAGCAGCTTGCCCGGCAAGGGGTTGCGTCGCTGCAGACAGATGATGTAATTTAAGTGAGGCGTGAGGGAAACAGCTACTTTGCCTGGAACATCTTGTCAAGCTCTGTTAACAATTCTGGCATCTCCAATAACTCAGCAAATTGCTCCACATACTGCTGCTTCAAAAGAAGCCATCGGTTGCGAACCGTGGTTGCTTGCACGTCATCCTCTTTTTGCAGCAGACCAAGACTAGTCGCCATGCGTACAAGTGAATTCAATTTTTGCCAACGTTGCGCGACCGAGGTTTGTCGTTGCTCAATGGCTTCCGTATCCGCAACCATTTGCCATCTATCTTGATAAGCTGTTAGCATCGCTTTGTCTATTTGCACTGGGAAATCCCCTTTATCACCCTTTTAGAGCGTTTGCCTTTGTCGCCATTATAGCAGAAAAGCCACTTGACTTAACACACCAGCTACCACAGCCACCTACTCAGCCGAGCATACTAGGCGGGAGTGGTTGATAATTAGCAGACTTCATCAGCCCGCTATCGGAAACGGTTCAATTTTAGAGCCGCAAAGTTCGTAAATGGATGATTGCATGAAATAGTTAACTTATACTTGAATTAGAATGAAACCTATAGTTTTTTGGCCTAACAGGTGCAAAAAAGACCATGGGTTTCAAATTGCATGGAGTATAAGAGTCAGATGGCTTGCTGCACAGCTTGCATTCGTTCCCTATACATTGGACTTTTGACAATGTGAACCAAACTCAATTCTGATTGAGTTGATTTCAAGCACATTTATAACTGAATAATCGAGCCAATTTGCCTGATTTTATGGCGGTTTTGCCCCTTGCTGGCTCTTGACAATCACTTTCTGGTATGGTCGCGGTGGCAATGTCATCCCTTTGGGTCTGCCTGGTGAAATAAACCGGCGTTGGGGCGGTTTAGCTGGTGTCCCGATCTGGCGAATAATTCGACCAAAATCGCGTTGTACCAATGTCGGGGACACGAGCCGGTTTTTCATCGCCGGTAGATTGCGTTCCCAAGGGCGGGGTAAAG
>JAGQGA010000016.1:0-10225 GCA_020432595.1 Anaerolineales bacterium
AATAGCGATAGACATCATTGGCGTTGATGGGGTAGGTGAAGAGGAGGGGGAGGGCAAAAACGGCCGTTGTCAGCAAAATAAACGGCAGCGAAACCGTTTTTTGTTGGTTGTTAAAGAATTTCACGCAAAGGCGCAAAGGCGCAAAGAAAAATGGCTTATCTTTGCGTCTTTGCGCCTTTGCGTGATCGTTTCTATCTGATTGACCCGTTTGTATCGTTTGATACGCCAGCCCGTACAGCCCATAGAGCAAGAGTAGCAGCAGCCCATACCCCAGCCCTTCCCCCAGCGATGGCGTAAAGACGCGAACATCAGCCAGCGGGGTTTGGTTATAGCGGGGAATGAGGGGGAAGAGACGTAGGAGGAGGAGGTAGCCGAGGAGAGAGAGGATGAAGAGGGTGGGGAGTAGGGAGTGGGGAGTGAACGCTCTTACACCCCACCCCCTACTCCCTACTCCCCACGATTCCTGGCGGTTACTCATTTACCAGCAGCAACGGCCGTTTTTTCCCTGCGGCCGTGTTTATCCAGGGGGACAACGAGGGTAACGGCCGTTCCCTGATTTGGCTGAGCTTCGATAGAGAGCGAGCCATCCACCCGTTCGGCGCGTTCGCGCATGTTGACCAGCCCCAAACTGCCGCGATAACCATAGTTGTTGGTCACGGCCTGGGTATCAAACCCTACGCCGTTGTCCTGCACCCGCGCCACGAACAGGTTGTCCTCTTGCCACAGTCGCACTTCAACGGCCGTTGCTTGGGCATGTTTATGGATGTTGCCCAACGCCTCTTCAATGATGGAAAAGACAACGCCCTGTGCCGTTTCGCTGAGCAAATTGCCATGTTCCCCACCCACCAGCCGCATCTCAATGCCGTCGCTTTCTTTGAGTCGGTTCATGACGGTAAGAACGGCCGGGCCAAGCCCCTGGGTTTCAATCAGCAGCGGCCGTAATGTAAACAACATGCCGCGAATTTCTTTAGAGGTTTGTTTGGCAAGCTGCTCCACTTTTTCCAATTCGTCCAGGCTTTTGTCGGGGTCTTTGAGCAGCAGGGCGCGGATAAAGTTGATGCGCATGGCGATGGCGGCAATGCTTTGTGTAGGCCCATCATGCAGATCACGCGCCAGCTCTTTGCGGGCTTCTTCATCGGCTTCGATAAGGCGCAGCTTTTCTTCTTCCAGGCTTTGGAAAAGCTGGGCGTTTTGCAGGGCGATGACAGCTTGGTCGGCCACGGCGTTGAACAGGTCAAAATGCTCTTCGTTGAACTGCACGGCCATGTGTGAGCCGATGACCATGATGCCAAACATTTGGAAACCGGCGCGGAGGGGGATACAAACGGCCGTTAAACAACCCTTAAACGCTGCAAACGTCTTTAGCTCTGCATCATTCCCCGGATTATCCGTTACCATAATTTCTGCTTGGCTGAGTGCTGCCCCCACAACCCCCCGTTTGCCACTGATATTCTGCTCATAATCCTTGGCTAAAAACCGCTTGGCCGCCACAGGAATAAGCTGGTTGCCATCAAACAAGAAAACGGCTCCCACCAAGGCGTGGCGTGGAATACCCATTTCCTCCAGTGCCAGGCTCGATACATCCAAAGCCTGCTCCACCACCTTTTCAAAGCTGAGCGTGGCACGCAGTGTCGAGGCCATATCGCGCAGCGATTTGGCTCGGTTGTTGGCCGCCCGCAGCCGAACTAACTCGTCGCCTACCGTGTTGGTGATGGTCTTGCCTACCAACAGCTTGAACCGGTCAACAAAATAAAGTGCCAGTGCCCCAGCCAAAACCTGGACGAAGCTAGCTAAAATAAATTCCGTAAACCACTCATTGGTGGGCTGCCCCAGCAAAAAACTAAAAAAGAAGTAGAAAAGCCCAATTTGAACCAATAAAACGACGGCAAAAAAAAGGACGGTAAGCCAATTTAAGCGGCTGAATAATTTGCCGAGGGCAGCAATGATTCCTTCAGTCATATACGATGAACTACAACTCTGTGAAAATCTGTTTTCAGCGTGGCATCCTGTGTTTCAAAGAAAATTAGTTGCTCACCCACGCTTAGCTCTGAAGCCTAATAGTATCATGAACTTGGGCGTGAACACAATAGCCGTGAGTACCGCAATCGTGCAACACCTCTCCTGTTGGGTATAATAAACAGCGCGGTCTGATGTGGCTGCAAAGAAAAGGTGAAAAAAATGAAGTTGAAGGTTGTGAAACCATGAAAGCATTTGTAACGGGTGGGACGGGATTTATCGGCCGGCATTTAATTGCCAAGCTGGTTGCACGGGGCTATGAGGTTGTGGCACTGGTGCGTTCCGAGGCGGGAGCCGTGCTGTTGACAGATTTGGGAGCGCAGGTGGTGCGGGGTGACATTTTGGACGTGGCCTCGATGCGGGCGGGCATGGAAGGCAGCGATGTGGTCTTTCATCTGGCAGCTTGGTATAAGCTCGGTGGAAATGACTGGATGGATGCCGAGGCGATTAATGTGGGGGGAACACGCAAAGTACTGCGGCTGGCGGTTGAATTAGGCATACCCAAAATTGTGTATACCAGTACCGTAGCCGTGTTTGGCGACACGCATGGGCGGCTGGTGGATGAAAGCTACCGCCAAAATGGGCCGTTTTTGACCGAGTATGACCGCACCAAGTGGCTGGCGCATTACAAAGTGGCACTGCCGCTGATTGAGAAGGGGGCACCGATTGTCATTGTCATGCCGGGTGGGGTATATGGGCCTGGCGACACGAGCGTTATTGCGGAGACGATGCGGTTGTTTTATCAGGGGCTTCCGGCGGTGCCGGGAGCGGACACGGTTTTTACCTATGCCCATGTGGATGATGTGGCGGAGGGGCATATTTTGGCGGCGGAGAAGGGTGAGACAGGGGAGAGCTATATTTTGGCCGGGCCGGCCATCCCGCTGGGGGAGATGGTAGATTTTTGGGGGTATTTGCTGGAGCGAAAGCCACCGCTGCTGCGTATCCCATCACGGATGGTGCGGCCGTTTGCGCCGCTGATGGGTGGGCTGCAGCCGGCACTGGGGTTGCCGTCGGCGTTTAGCCATGAGGCAACGGCATCATTAGGCGTGACGTATATGGCGCGGTCGGACAAGGCGCGGGCGCAGCTTGGCTGGACGACGCGGCCATTGCAGACGGGAATGTTGGAGACGTTTGCCTGGATTGCAAAAACGGAGGGGAGGGGGGGGAAAACGGCCGTTTCCCGCGAACAAAAAGTAGCTTTGGCGGCATTAGGAGTGGCCGCAGTTTTGTTTGGTTGGTGGCTTAGCCAGCAGCAACAGGATTAGGAGCCATCCCTTGCGTTTAAATGTTTGGTTTGGATATTAGAGAAAAGCAGGCTATCAACCGTGAGATGCACCACGCAAATGGCGGCGTTGGGCATTCGCACGGCGCGGATGAACTGGTGGGCGTGTTGTTGACTGGTACTGGTGGCACTGGTGGTGTTGGTAAGGGCTGCCCATAGCAACAGGCGGGCGAAGATGCCGTGGGTAAAAATGGCAATAAACTTGGCTTCATGCTGGCGCAGTCTGGCTAAGGTGTCGTGAATGCGAGCCAGGCAGTCGCGGAATGATTCGCCATCACCTCCTTCTTGCTCATTCGGGTTGGCGCGTTGCCAATAGCTTTGGGCAAAGGGCGCACGTTGGTCGCCTGTGGTGCCATCATACCGCTTGGGGGACAGGTAGGTGAACTCGTGTACCGGCCACGTTTCATAGGGAATGGGGTCGAATTGGGTGAGGGTAGGAACGGCCGTTTGTTCCGCTCGTAGATAGGAAGAAGTGACAATGAGGTCTGGTTTACGGCCGTTAAATGCCCCTGGAATCAGCAGCGCCTGCTGTTCGCCCTTAGGCGTTAGCGGTGACAAAGCCGGATGGCTCGTGACTAGATTGGCGTTGGAAATACTTTCCCCATGCCGAATAAACCAGACCTCAGACATCGCTACAGCCCACGCTCGCCGCGAATATACGGCACACCCAGTGCTGCCGGTGCCCCCAAACGCTCTCGAATTGCCGCCCGTGACCCCCAAACCAGGGCTGCAATCGTCAGGATGAACGGAGCCATTTGCAAGAAAAAGCTAAAATTTGGGTTGATATAAAGTGGGTTCGTCAAGCCAAACAGCGTTGCTGGCCCTTGCAGATCCAGAATGGTGCGACGTAGTGCCCCAAACAGATAGCCGCCAAACGCCGCCCGCAGCGGATCCCACTGGGCAAAAATAACCAGCCCCACTGCAATCCACCCTTGCCCCGATGTGGTTAGCTCGCTAAACCAGCCCGGCGACACAGACAGACTGATGGTTGCCCCAGCTAACCCCGCTAAACAGCCGCCCACAAACACGTAGAAGTAGCGCAGCGCATAGACGTTAAGCCCCATTGTGTCCGCCGCTTCCGGCTTCTCGCCCACCGCCCGCAGGTGCATACCGGGGCGAGTTTTGTAAATGTAGTACCATGTCAGCGGGGCAAACAGATAGCCAACATAGACCAGCAAACTGTGGTTGGCAAAAAAGATGGGGCCAATGAAGGGAATAAGCGCAAGGCCAGGAATGTCAAATGAAGGCACTAGCGGTGGGTTTTGCCCCGTTAGCCCTTGCCCCAGCACCAGTGCCAGCCCTGTACCCAAAAAGGTGAGCGAAAGCCCGCTTACCACCTGGTCGGCTTGAAAGTGAATGGTGACAAGGCCATGTGCCAGACTGAGAATGCCGCCCGCCAAAATGGCAACGAGTAAGCCAAGCATGGGGCTGCCGGTGCTAAGCGAGGTGCTAAAACCGGCCATCGCTCCCATGAGCATCATCCCCTCGACCCCAAGGTTGAGGATGCCAGCCCGTTCGGCAAAAACTTCGCCAATGGCGGCAAAAAGCAAAATGGTGCCAGTGGCGAGACCGGCGTGCAAAATGATGATTGGATTCATGTGATTTGTCCTAGTAGCTTACGCTGTTTGCCGTGTGAGCCGAACTTTATAGCGCAGCAGCACGTCGCTGCTGATGATCATAAACAGGATAAACCCCTGGAGCATGAGGGCTAACCCTGACGGCTGGATTTCGCGTCCGGCGACGATGAGTGCTCCAAACAGGATGGAGACAAGAATGACCGTGAATGGGTTGAGCTTTGCCAGCCAGGCGACGATGATGCCCGTAAATCCGTAGCCAGGTGAGATGCGCTCTTGTAGCCGGTGGACAACGCCGGTGACTTCGGACATGCCTGCCAACCCAGCCAACGCCCCAGAGACCATCATGACCAGCACGATGTTGCGAGCAATGTTGATGCCAGCGTATTTGGCGGCGTTGGGGTTGTCGCCGATCAGCTTGATTTCATATCCCCAACTGCTGCGCTCTAAAATCCACCACATAATACCGGCGGCGATAATGCCAAAGACAACGCCTAGGTGAAGGGTGATACCGGAAAACATTTTGTACTCGCGGGCGTAGTCGGCCAGGCGGGGGAGCCAGGCACTTTTGTCAAAGGTGGGGGTCATTTGGAACCCAGCATCGCTCCAGCGGTCAAAAATCCAAAAGTTGTTCCAGGAAATGGCGATGTAGTTGAGCATGAGGGTGGTGATGATTTCGTTGACCTGGAAGCGGGCTTTGAGGAAGCCAGGAATAAATCCCCAAACCGCGCCACCGATCATGCCCATGATGATCATGGCACCGATGATGACGACTTTGGGGCTTTCAGGGGGAACCAGGGGGACGAGAACAACGAGGCTGGCAGCAAAGGCACCCAAGTAGAACTGTCCCTCGGCACCAATGTTCCACAGCTTCATGCGAAAGGCGATGGCGCAGGCGAGGCCAACCATGATGAGGGGGGTGGCTTTGACCATGGTGTCGGAGAAGACGGCCCAACTGCCAAAGGTGGCTTCATAGAAGAAGCCGGCCACGCGCAGGGGTTCGCCGCCGATGAGCTTGAGGATGATGCCGCTGATGAGGAAGGCGATGAGGACAGCACCGATGGTGATGGCGGGGGGAAACCATTTGGGGTAATCCTCGACCCGTTTTTCCAGGGAGATGGTGTAGGGTAGTTGGAAGCGTTTGGATGGGGCTATGGTTGTCATAGGTTTAGGGCGTATTACGTATTGCGTATGGTGCGGAACACGCAATGCGTTTTACGGAAATAGGCGTAAAAAACAGGACAATGGCCATTAGAGGGTTTCCAGTTTGCTGCCGATCATCATTTGGCCGATTTGGTCTATGTTGGCGTTTTTGGCGTCAACGGTGCCCATGATTTGGCCGTCGAAGATGACGGCGATGCGGTCGCTGAGGGAGAGGAGTTCTTCTAGTTCTTCGGAGATGAGGAGAACGGCCGTTCCTGATGCCCGCTGTTCCAAAAGCAACGTTTGAATGGCCTCAATGGCCCCCACGTCCAGCCCACGTGTTGGCTGCACAGCCACCATTAGGCGGGGGTTTGTGGAAATCTCTCGCGCCAAAATGACCTTTTGCAAATTGCCACCCGATAGCTTACGTGCCATTGTATCTACGCTGGGAGCCAAAATATCGTACATTTTTTTCAGCTTTTGGGCGCGGGTGCGGGCTTTGGTGAAGTTGATGCTCCAGCCGTTACCAATCGGTTCTTCGCCATAATCCTTCATGATGGTGTTTTCAGTGATGCTCATGTTGGGGGCAGAGCCAACTTTGGTGCGGTCTTCTGGTACGTGGGCGACACCCTGGGCAATGGCTTTGCTAGGTGGTTGGTTGGCAACTTCTTCGCCGTTGACCAAAATGCTGCCTTCACAGGGGCGTAAACCGGTAATGACCTGGGCCAACTCGCTTTGGCCGTTGCCAGCCACACCGGCAATGCCCAAAATTTCGCCGCTGCGAAGTTCAAGCGACAGATTACGCAGGGCTGGCACACCTTTGTTGTTTTGGGCGGAGACGTTTTTCATGGAGAGAACGATGCTGCCCGGTGCTTGTTCTTCTTTCGCAACGCTGAAGACTACATCTCGCCCAACCATAAGACGAGCCAAGTCAGCCTGGGTTAACCCTTTGGCGCTGATGCCTTCGGCGGTGCAGAGGCCCTTACGTAGGACGGTGACGCGGTCGGCAACGGCCGTTACTTCGTGCAATTTGTGGCTGATGAAGATGATAGATTTGCCCTGTGCCACCATGGAGCGCATGGTGTTGATGAGTTCATCAATTTCTTTGGGGGCAAGAACGGCCGTTGGCTCATCCATAATCAAAATATCCGCCCCCCGATACAGCACCTTCAAAATTTCCACCCGCTGCTGTTCCCCCACCGAAAGCTGCCAAATTTTGGCCGTAGGATCCACTTGCAGCCCAAACTGTGCCTGTAGCTCACGCACCTTTTGGTCATAGTGAGGCAAATTCATGATAAATCGGGGTTCATCTAGCCCTAACAAGATGTTTTCGGTGACTGTTTGCGTGGGCACCAGCATAAAATGTTGATGGATCATGCCGACACCATGAGCAATGGCATCTTTGGGGGAGTTAAAGCTAACCGGCCGGCCGTGAATCTTGATAACCCCGGCCGCTTGTTTATACAATCCGGCCAGCACGTTCATCAGCGTGCTTTTTCCAGCCCCATTTTCCCCCAAGAGCGCATGGATTTCCCCCCGTTTCAGCGTTAGATTAACACGATCATTCGCCAGCACGCCCGGAAAGCGTACCACGATTTCTTCCATTTCTACGGCGTATGGGGTCTCTGTCATTTTCAGTGATCAGTAACCAGTAATCAGTAATCAGTTTTGGTCACTGATTACTGATTACCGATTACTGCTTACTAATTAATTATTCAAGCGAAGGTAGTTCGGCAGTGATGTTTTGGTTCCACCAATACATGCAGGTCTTGCATTCGCTGCCAAACTGGGAGAACCCGTCGAGGTCAAGCTGTTCCAGGCTGACGCCATCCTCCAGTACCACATTGCCCTGGTTATCGGTGATAGGGCCTTTGAACACGTCAAAGCGGGTGAATTCGCCAGCCAGCATGGAGGCTAACGTATCTTGGATGAGCTGCAGGTCTTCGGCCGGCAGGCTGGCTGCGCCGGGCTGCATTGTTTCGCCATCCATAAAGCCATAGAGACCCATTGCCCCAGCGTCGGCATCGAAATATTCCCAACCGCCGACCCAAGTGCCGTCGCGGGATTCTTCAATGATGCGAGAGTAAACGGGGCCCCAGTTCCAGTACATGGAGGTGAGGCAGGCATCAATCTTGCAGTTGCCAGAGTAGTCGTAGGTGATACCCCATTTGCCATCGGGAGCCGCTTCGGCAGGGGCAGGGGTGTCGGCACCGGTCATAACAACCTGAGCACCACCGTCAAAGAGGGAAGCAGCGGCTTCTTTTTCCACGATGGGGTCGTGCCAGGTGAATATCCAGCGTACGTCTATGGTGCAGTCGGGACAGGTTTGTTGGACACCAAGGGAGAAGGCGTTGCCCAGACGCAGTTCTTCGGGGATGGGGAAGGTGGCGATGTAGCCGAGCTTGGGGTTGCCATCGGTTTTAGCGCGGGAGCCAGCCAGCATACCGGCCAGGTATTTCATGTCTTCCATGGCACCAAAGAGGTTGCCAAAGTTGGCTTCATTGGATTTGAAGCCGCTGATGTGGATGATGTCTACATCCGGGAATTCGTCGGCGACGATTTCGGAGGCATCCATATAGCCAAAGGAGGTGGTGAAGATGACATCGAACCCTTTACGAGCGAGGGAGCGGATGACCTGTTCGGCATCGGCACCTTCGGCGACGGTTTCAACGTAGGCGGTGTGGACATCGGTTACGTTGGCTTCGACATATTGACGGCCGACATCGTGGGCTTGTGTCCAACCACCGTCATCGTGGGGGCCAACATAGACAAAGGCGACGTTGTATTTGCCTTCTTCAATGGCGGGGATCTGGTAGCTACCTTCTTGGGTAGACGCTTCTTCAGCGGCCGGTTCTTCGGCGGCGGGTGCTTCAGCGGCCGGTTCTTCAGCAGCGGGTGCTTCAGCGGCCGGTTCTTCGGTAGCGTTGCCACCGCAGGCGGCCAGGATTAAAACGAGGATCAAGGCAAGTAGCCAAGATAGTTTGGAAAAAGTTTTTGCTCTCATTTGAATTTCTTCTCCTAAAAAGTTTTGCGTTTTTGTAAGTTACAAAGCTACATTGTGTATGAGTAATTTTGCTTATTGTCGAATTGCCTCACCTCCTTTGGGTGATTGTGGACTAGATAATAGACAACGGCCGTTTTTCCCTCTCTCAACTAAACGTATGAGCCATTATCTCTTTTTCTTTTTGATAAAAAACGGCCGTTTTTTGATCATTTGCCTGCTGTGCCAGCAAAATTGCGTCGTCCAGGTCACGAAGTGCCTCATCTAACCGCGTTTCGCGGCGGTACGCCTGGCTACGTAAATGCAGCAGCCGCGCCTGCTGTGGTTCAGCTTCGCTCGTTTTGCCCAGTGCCAGAAGTGCCATCGTTAGCTGTTCTCGCGCCGGCTGACCCTTGCCCTGGTCTAGATAAAACCGTGCCACAATTTCATGTGCTAATGCCTGCTGCCGAGGTTGTGTGAGACCCAGGTTAAGAGCCTGTTGGGCACTCTCAAACGCTTTTTGGGACAGTTCGCGCTGCCCCTCACTGTGGAGCAGGGCTTGCTGCAAATGCCCAACGGCCGAATGCGGATTGTCTTGCAAAAATTGTTGTAGAGCGCGGCGGGCGCGTTTGGGGGCGTGGCCGCTACGAAGATAGTTGATATAGGCCAAACGGCCGTTTTCGTTTTGCGTATTGAGGCTGCTGGCGAGCTGGCTAAACTGCATTTGCGCTTCAACTGTTTCAAAGCTGGGCGTTTCGAACCAGCCAATGCGGTCGGCGTAGAGGAACAGCAGGAGGAGGGTGGCGTGGAAAACGGCCGTTAAGCCACTTAAAACGGGCGTAGCACTAAAGTTATAGATGGTGAGCCAGTCGCCAACCGGTAGGAAGAGGGTAAAGAGTGGGTAATAGATAAGACCAAAATGCACTTGGAAGCGAAAAGCACGCAGGGCAAAAAAGCGGACGCTGCTGCTTTTGTTGTGGCGCAATGCCAGCCAGAGGATAGTGCCAAACAGCAGGTTGCCCAGGGTGCCAGCTAAACTGATGAACCAATCTTGGGCGGCGGAAAAACGGCCGTTGGGAACAACATAGCCCCAAAACACCCGGTACCCAAATTCGACAACCTGTCCACCAAAGAGCCAGATGGACAGGGCGTGGCACAGTTCATGAATAAACACGCCGGGGGGAACACCGATAAAGAAGGATGCTTGCTCTGCCAGACCTTGTTGGTAGT
>JAGQGA010000016.1:10323-24536 GCA_020432595.1 Anaerolineales bacterium
CGCAATCACAATAGCACCACTATTGAGCAACTGCAAAATAGCATCTTCTTCAATGATTCGCAGTGGCTCAGGGGAAGCAACCACACGCCGCCAACCGCGCCCAGCATCTTCCATCACTTGCCACCCCTGCTTTTCAAAAATCTGAGCCTCGGCCTGGCTCATAAAGCTGCCAATGGGTTTCGTGGGATTTTGAAAAGCGGTATCATCTTTGTCTACCAGCACTTGGGTGACAAGGGTAACAATGGGTTTGCGAATGCCTCGGCTAAATAATTCATTCCGCAGCGCCTGCTGAAGCATATAGCCAATTGCCCCTTGGGTATCAGCCACAATGAGATCGAGCGGGGTGGTGTGGACTTCGTGAGCTGCTAACTCATTGCGGCGTAGAATGTAGCCTACCTGAGGGCCGTTGCCGTGGGTGATAACCAGCCGCCAGCCTTGTTCAACCATATCGGCTAAGTGGCGGCACGTTTCACGAACGGCATCCCATTGGTGGGGTATATCGGGGTTTTTAGGATCGGTGATAAGCGAGTTGCCACCAATGGCTACTAATGCAAGACGGGACATAAATGCCTCCATGGTTCAGGGTTTTGTAGGATGGTCGGATGATACAGCAGCCGCGCATTGTAAGCAATATTCGCTTCACATGCCTTTGATCTTATGTTAAAATAACGTTCTTTGGAGATTGCCATGAGGCAAAAGCGGCGCAACTCGTTTGTAGTTGTGTTTTCGAGCGAAGTTCTCTGGGATAGTTCTGTGACGAGTAAACGACAATTTTTACGACAGCTTCCTTTGTTTGCGGCTTTGGATGAGTATGAACTGGATGAGGTAGCGCGGATCAGCCGGGAATATAAGTTTGAACCGGGTGCGGTGGTGGCATACCAACGGGATGTAGCCGATAGTTTGCATATCGTGAAAAACGGCCGTTTAATTGCCCGTGCTGTTGATAAACGGGGCGATGTTACCGAAACCAGTATTACCCATTATCTACCTAATGACTTTTTCTATGAAGAATGGCTTTTTGTGGAAGATGCCTATCCGGCCACAGTGCAAGCACCGCTAACCGAAGGCGGTAGCGTCATTATCATCAAGAAAGATGATTTTCTGAGCCTATTAGAGCGAATGCCCTCCATCCTTGAACGGTTTGAACCTGGTTATGAAACCGTTTTGATTGACGGGGAAGAAGTCGAGACAGGTTTATCGGAACTGGGGTGGACTTTAGCACGAAAAACCCGTATACATGCTGATAAACGCAGTGCTGCTATTAGCCTGCTGCCAGATGAGTTGGTGGAATATCAAGCGCGGCGTAGTTGGAAATATTTGCTCTTGGGTGAGTTGGGCTGGTTGTTCGGGTTTATTGTTGTCCCCACCATTGCCTACCTGTTGTTGCGTGCAGAAGCGCAGGCAGCGGTTGCCCGGAATGGTGATGTTGGCGTTTGGAACACATTGACTATTGTTGTGCCAGGTGTCATCATGCTCATCTTCTTGGCGGTCATGGCTTTTCGCCTCCTAGATTGGGCACTTGATTATTTTGTTATTACCAACAAGCATTTGGCACACCGTGAATTTGACTTAGTCAAATTTCAGATTCGCATTAACAAAATCCCGATCCATCAGATTCAAAACTTTGAAATTGACCGACCCAACCTGATCGCTAACATTCTGGGTATTGGCACGGCGCGGATTAAGACCGCATCGGCAGTGGGGCAGGTGTTGTTTGACAACATTGACAACCCGGATGATGTTCTGAAAGTCTTGCAGCGGTTAAATCAGCGCACGCGCAATTTGGATGAGGCGCGAGAGCAGATGAACATGCGCCAGACGATTGAGAAGCATTTTAAGGTTGATCCGCCTTATGAGTTGGTTAAAGATGAAGACAGTGACTTGCCACCGCCGGTGAAGGTGGAGCCTAGCTTTTGGCAGCGACTGCGCCGCAGTTTTCAATCGCGGGTAGAGGGAGAAGGCAAGGATGGAATTGTGATTACGTATCGCAAGCATGCCTTTGTTTTAGTTAAGGAGATCGTTTGGCCGGTATTGGTTGCCTTGTTGCTGGTTGTGATCGCTTTTTTGCTGGCGCGGTTTTCTACTGTGGGGGCGGGGCAACTGCTGCTGGTGTTTGGGCTGTTTCTGGCGGTAGATTTGGGCTGGCTGGTGTGGCAGGTTGAGGATTGGCGCAATGATACGTTTCAGGTGACAGACAAATTTGTGATTGATATTGATAGACGGCCGTTTGGCTTTGGCGAAAGCCGTAAGCAGGCCGGGATTGATAATGTGCAGAATGTGAATGCGGATCGGCCGGGGTTGATGCCGACGCTGTTTAATTACGGAGATGTGGTTGTGGAGACGGCCGGCGCAAACGCCAACATTGTTTTTGAAGATGTTGCTAACCCCAGCCAGGTGCAAAGCGACATTTTCCGCCGTATGGACCAGGCACGAGTGCGTCGCCGCCAGCGCGAAAGCGAAAGTCGCCGCAAAGAATATTCTGTTTTAATGGATGTGTATAAACAAGCAACGGAGCAAGAGCGGATTCCACGTCGAACGCCACCAGCCATGAACGCTGAGCTTGAAAGCAACTAATCAATCTTAGCATGGCAGGAGGCCGTTTGCCTTAAGATTGTTCCAGCAACAACTAGAAGAAGATGGCTATTTTAGAGATTGTAAAATTACCCAACGCTGTACTGCGACAGAAGACACGTCCAGTTACAAAGTTTGATACCGGTTTGCAAAAGTTGATTGACGACATGATTGAAACAATGCGCGAAGCTCCCGGTGTGGGGCTGGCTGCGCCACAAGTTGGTGAACCGCTTAACATGGCGGTTATTGAAACGTTGCCGGAAACAGACGATAGCGGCAACGAGGTTGAAGGCAGCCGCGATTTGTATGTCATTATAAACCCCAAAATCGTTTGGCGGTCGGGCGAGGTGGTGGATGGGATTGAGGGATGCCTGTCTATTCCCGGTTACGTAGGCGAAGTAACCCGACATGAATCCATTCGGGTGCGTGCCCAAGACCGCTTTGGTCGCAAAATGAAGCTGGATTTAGAGGGGTGGGATGCGCGGATTTTCCAGCATGAGATCGATCATCTGAATGGGGAACTCTATATTGATAAGCTGACAGCTCCAGAGAATTTCTGGACGGAAGAGGAATATGACCGGCGAGGGCGGTAAAGATAGTGCCGTTTGTTTATGCTAAGGCGGATGCTATAATTTTTTCATGATGGCTTTAACCAAGGACGAAGTACGAAAAATTGCTCATCTGGCACGGTTGGCACTGACAGATGAGGAAGTGGCGGAGTATCAGCATCAGATCTCTGATATTTTGGATTATGTGGCGATGCTGAGTGAGCTGGATTTGGCTGACCTGCCGCCGACAGCCCATGCCGTGGGTCACCTTGTGGCGCAGCAAAACGTGATGCGGGCAGACATAGTTGCCCCTTCACTGCCAATGGACGAAGTGTTGCACAACGCACCCCAACACGCCCAAAATCAGTTTCAAATTCAAACTGTGCTGGATGATTCCTAAAGGAATGGATTAAAACGATGACTTTAGCTCTTGAAAAAGCGTTTAATAGGGTTGCTAACCTCCCAGAAGTGGAACAAGATGCTTTTGCTGCTTGGATCATGGCTGAATTGGAAGCAGAAGCACGTTGGGATAGACTGTTTGAAGATTCGCAAGATTTATTAGCTACACTAGCTAATCAAGCTTTACTAGAATATGATGAGGGGAAAACCGAACCACTTGATCCTGATGCTTTATGAAGTCGCATACAACGGAGCAATTTAGAAAGCTGTTAGGCTTGCTGCCAATGCAAACTAGACAGCAAGCGCGTGAGGCTTATCGCTTATTTCGCCAAAACCCTTCTCATCCTAGCTTGCGTTTCAAAAAAATTCATGCTACGCAGCCAATTTACTCAGCCAGAGTGAATAAAGATTGTCGTGTTGTTGGGGTGATGAAAGGCGATGTGATTGTCTGGTTCTGGATTGGCCCTCACCATGAATACGATAAGTTGCTGAAACAATTTTAGGGTTAGGCAGTTGATAAAGTGGGGGTACAAGAGGCAATGACAGGGCCGAGCGTCCTGTTTTTTTTTGTAAACGCAATGGATTTAACAACACTTACTTTAACTGAATTACGTGATGCGCTGTGGGCTGGGCAAGTGACTAGCGTGGTGGCGACTGAGGCGATGCTGGATCGCATTGTGGCGGTGGATAACGAGGTCAAAAGTTATCTGACTGTGACTGATGATCTGGCACTGGAACAGGCAGCGGCGGCGGACAAGCGGCTGGCGGCAGGAGAGCGTACGCCCTTGTTGGGTGTGCCTGTGGCTGTTAAAGATATGTTTTGCACGCGGGGGGTGGCGACAACGGCCGGCAGCAAGATTTTGGAAGGATTTGTGCCGCCGTATAACGCCTTTGTGGTGGACAAACTGGCAGAGGCGGGGGCAGTACTGCTGGGCAAAACCAACACCGATGAATTTGCGATGGGGTCTTCAACGGAAACGTCGGCCTATTTTGCCACTCATAACCCGTGGGATTTGGAGCGGGTGCCGGGGGGGAGCAGCGGCGGCAGCGCGGCGGCAGTGGCCGGCCGCATGGCGTATGCGGCATTTGGCACAGACACCGGCGGTAGCGTGCGGCAACCGGCTTCGTTTTGCAACATTGTGGGGCTGCGCCCTACCTATGGGCGGATGTCGCGCTGGGGAGTGGTGGCCTATGCGTCGTCGCTGGACCAGGTGGGGGTGTTTGGCCGAACGGTGGCGGATGTGACGGCGATGTTTCAGGCAACGGCCGGTTTTGACCCCCGCGACTCCACTTCCCTTAACGTTCCCGTGCCAAACTATGAGGCGGCGTTGACCGGTGACATTCGCGGGCTGCGGGTGGGGGTTCCGAAAGAGTATTTTATTGAAGGGTTGGACGGGGAGGTGGAAACGGCCGTTCGTGCCGCCATCAACCAACTAGCCGACCTCGGTGCAGATATTCGGGAAATCAGTTTGCCCCATTCCCGCTACGCCCTGCCCATTTATTACCTCATCGCCACCGCCGAAGCCAGCACCAATCTGGCGCGATACGACGGCGTGCGCTACGGGCCGCGTGTGGCCGGAGCCGATGTCATTGATTCGGTGCAAAAGACGCGGGCGCTGTTTGGCGCGGAAACCAAAAAGCGGATTATGTTGGGAACTTACGCGCTGAGTACCGGCTATTATGATGAATATTATGGCAAGGCGTTGCAGGGGCGCACGCTGATCATCAATGATTTTAACAAGGCGTTTGCCGATGTGGACGTGATTGCCGGGCCGGTTAGCCCAACAACGGCGTTTAAGCTGGGCGAAAAGGTCAACGATTCGCTGGCTCTCTTTTTAGCCGATATTTTCACCCTGCCGCTGAACCTGAGTGCAAGCTGTGGCTTGTCGGTTCCGTGCGGGTTTGATGGGCGAGGGCTACCGATTGGCTTGCAGTTGATTGGCAACACGCTGCAAGAGGCGACGATTTTGAATGCAGCCTTTGCCTATGAACAGGCGACGGAGTGGCATTTGCGGCAACCGGTGATTGGTGGTTAAGATAAAGGGGCGTATGCAATACGCCCCTACATGCTTATGAAGGCGATTTTACAGTTTACGGGGTATGAGGTGGATTTACGGCCGTTTATCACCGACCGACATCCGGCGCTGCTTCCCCTTGCCAACAGCACCTTGCTGGATCATACGCTGGCCGAATTGACCGAGGCGGGGGTGAAGGAACTGGTGCTGGTTGGCAGCAATTTGGGGCTGGTGGTGGCGTGGCTGGCGGCGGAATGGCCGGGGCTGCGGGTGGTGGTGGCGAGTTCGATGGCGGCCGGGGCGGGGGAAACGGCCGTTTTTTTCCTCACCGCCCACACCGCGTTTGACATTCGCTGGGCTTCGTTTGCCGCTTCCAAAGCCGATTTTATTCACTGGCCGTCGGAAAGAACGGGTACGGCCGGGGTGTACTGGTTTCGCAGTGGCAAACAGGCGGCCAGGGTGGTGGGTGAAACGGCCGTTTGGCAAAATTTACCCCAATTGGCTGCCGTTGCTGGGTTGCGTGTGGAACAGCTAACGCCCGATTTTTGCGCCCCGGTTGACTCGATTGCAACGTGGCTCCACGCCAACGAACGGCTATTGGGGCTGGGGTTTGCCAGCGAGGATGCGATTGAGCGGGGGTATGGGGAGGAGTTTACGGTGCTGCCGCCGGTGTTTGTGGCAGAAACGGCCGTTGTGGAAAAAGCTGTCATCGGCCCCTTTGTCGCCATCGGCTCCGATGCCGTTGTCCGTGAATCGGTGCTGACTAACTGCATCGTTGATGCGAATGCCCAAGTGGAAAATGCGGTGCTGGATCGCTCGATTGTGGGGCGGGGTGGGGTGATAAACGGCCGTAAACGAACTGTCCTGTTGAATGATGGGGAAGAGATTGGCGATTAGAGATTGGAGATTAACCTTCTTTAATCTCCAATCTCTAATCACCTCTTGAGGAAACCATGCGTAACTTTATTTCCGACCGTGTAGCCCAAACCCCGCCTTCGGGGATTCGTAAATTTTTTGACATTGCTGCCTCCATGAAAGACGTGATTTCGCTGGGGATTGGCGAGCCAGATTTTGTCACGCCTGCCCCTATTTTAGAGGCCGGGGTCGCTTCGCTGCGGCGCGGCGAAACTGCCTATACCTCCAACAGCGGCACGCTGGAACTGCGCCAAGCGGTGAGCCAGCACCTCAAGCGGCTCTATGGGGTGGAATATCACCCAGAAGATGAAGTCATTATTACGGTAGGGGTGAGTGAGGCCCTTTACCTCATCATGACCGCGATCCTGGACCCCGGCGACGAGGTAATTATTCCCGAACCCTGTTTTGTGGCTTATACATCCGAGGTGGGACTGGCGGGGGGCGTACCGGTGACGGTTCCTACCTATATGCTGGATGATTTTCAGGTAACGGCAGCGGCGATTGAAAAGGCAATTACGCCAAAAACCAAGGCTCTGTTTATTGGCTATCCCAATAACCCGACGGGGGCGGTGATGGATCGGGAGCGGATGTTGGAAATAACGGCCGTTGCTGAAAAACACGACCTGCTCATCATCTCCGACGAAATTTACGACCAGCTTGTTTATGGCTTTGACCATGTGTGCGTACCAACCCTGCCCGGTTTGCGAGATCGCACCGTGCTGCTGGGCGGCTTTAGCAAAAATTACGCCATGACCGGCTGGCGCATCGGCTACGCCTGCGCCAACCCCGACATTTTGGCCGCCATGCGGAAGGTGCATCAATACACCATCATGTCCGCCCCCACCATGGGGCAGGCGGCGGCCGTAGCCGCCCTCACCCACCCCGATTCCCCCCGCTTTGTCGAAGAAATGCGGCAAGAGTATGATCGGCGGCGGCGGCTTATTGTAGATGGCTTTAACACACTGGGGCTGGACTGCTTTGAGCCACGCGGTGCCTTCTACGCCTTTCCCTCCATCCGGCGCAGCGGCATGAGCGGCGACGAATTTGCCATGAAGCTGCTGGAAGAAGAAGAGGTGGCAATGGTGCCAGGCGATGCTTTTGGCCCCAGTGGGGCAGGATACCTCCGCGCTTCTTACGCCACTGCCTACGAAAAAATTGAAGAAGCCCTTAATCGCCTAGAAAGCTTTATGCGGCGGCATGGGTAAAAGTTATGGTATACTGTGATCACTGATTTGGTGATGACAATTTTCTGAGGATGGCAGAATGATGACAGCTTATCAACAAACAATTGGAGACATTTTGAAGTCGCTAGGGTATGCAGATCCGATGATGGCTGCTAGACAACAGGCACGCATGATTTTACTTGGTCGCCTGGCACGGTACCAGGCAGCCATCCAGCAAATGGAAAGTAAATGGGGTGTATCGTTAATCGAGATGAGTCGCCGCTATGAGCAGGAAACCGCAGAAAATTTTGCGATTGACGATGATTACCTGGAGTGGAAGTGGTTTGCTGATGCGGCTGCCGTTGTGGAATCCCAGTTAGCGGCCTTAGCCTAGCGATTTTATATGCTATATGTTTTTGAACAAAACAAAGCAATCGTTGCTTCTTGGAAAGTATTGCGTTATGAACAAGAAGGCGATGCCTATTTGCTGCAATTAACGGCCGTTTTGCATGATGACAGCCGTTTGGAGCTACGGGATTATCTATTCATAGATGGACAGCGTAAATATGCCTATCAATGGATGGATGCTAACGGTGGGTTACGGCGACGTTGGGATAATGCACCGCACTGGCCTGACATAGCAACACAACCTCATCATGTACATTTACCTAATAGTGAATATCCTGAGCCGTCCACTGTAACAAACTTGGAAGATTTAATGGCATTTCTGCAAGAATGGTTTCGTACTCAGAAATCAGCAAAATGATTTATAAGATATTATGAGTAAATATGAAGCGGTTATTGGTTTGGAGATTCATGCCGAGCTGATGACAAACTCGAAGATGTTTTGTGGCTGCCGGGTGGTGGATAGTGTGGAAGCGCCGCCAAATACGGCCGTTTGTCCTGTGTGCCTAGGTATGCCGGGGATGCTTCCGGTGGTTAACGCGCAGGCGGTGGAATATGCGCTACGGGTGGCACTGGCACTGAACTGCACCATTAATTTGCACAATGTGTTTGCGCGGAAGAATTATTTCTACCCTGATTTGCCTAAGAGCTATCAGATTAGCCAGTATGAACGGCCGTTAGGCATCAAAGGCTGGCTTGATATTGAGTTAGAAAACGGCGAAACCAAGCGCATTGGCATTCGGCGGGTGCATATGGAAGAAGACACCGGCAAGCTCACCCACTTGGATGGGGGCGGTTCGCTGGTGGATTACAACCGGTCGAGCGTGCCGCTGCTGGAGATTGTGTCGGAGCCGGACATCCGTTCGGGCGAGGAAGCGCGGGCGTATGCGACGCGGATTCGGCAGATTTTGCGCTATTTGGGGGTCAATTCGGGTGACATGGAAAAAGGGGTGTTTCGCGTTGAGCCAAACATCAGCATCCGGCCGGTTGGCACAGCGGCGTTTGGTACGCGCACCGAGCTAAAAAACCTCAACAGCTTCCGCGTGCTGGCCGATGGTACTGATTATGAGCTGGTGCGGCAGGCGGCGGTGCTGGATGCCGGCCGACAAGTGGTGCAAGAAACACGTGGCTGGCATGAGGGGCGGCGAGAGACGTTTAGCCAACGCATCAAAGAAGAGGCGGAGGACTACCGCTATTTGCCCGACCCCGATTTGCCGCCGCTGCATTTGGATGCGACTTGGGTGGAAGAAGTACGGGCGGCACTGCCGGAACTGCCGCAGGCGAAACTGGCACGGTATCGGGCGGATTTTGGCTTGTCGGCGTATGATGCGGCGGTGCTAACGGAGGATCGGACGGTGGCGGAGTGGTTTGAAACGGCCGTTTCCATCCCCCCACACCTCAACCCCAAAACTATCGCCAACTGGGTCATCAATGAACTGTTTCGGCTGATGAACGAAAGCAAGCAAAGCATTGACGACATTCGCGTTTCCCCGGCCGGGCTGGTGGAGCTAATTGGACTGGTGGAAAAGCAGACGATTAACAACAACACCGGCAAAGAGGTGTTGGCGGAGATGTTTGCCAGCGGGCAGAGCGGAACGGCCGTTGTGGAAGCCAAAGGACTCGCCCAAATTTCCGACGAAGCCGCCCTTGCCGCCACCATTAAGCAGATTTTAGCCGACAATGCTGCCATGGTTGAGCGATATATGAACGGCGAAGCCAAACTGCGCGGCTTCTTTATGGGGCAGGTGATGCAGGCCACCCAGGGTAAAGCTAACCCCAAACTCGTTAACCAACTGTTGGGGCAGGCGTTAAACCAAGCCGAAAAATGAGCCAATGACCCCACACAGGTGGGGTCTTTTTTTGCCGATTAGTCACGTTTTCTTAACGTGAACACCCCTGTTTCATGCTATCATTGGCCTATTTCCAATGATGGATTGATTCGTCAACCCTTCAAGGTGCCGGGTACCTTCGAGGGTTTGCTACCAGGAAAGCAGGTAATGGAAACCCCAACACGTCTTGATCGTCTGCAAAGTGCCATGCGCGTCAGCCAGATTGTTTTGGTGCTGGTTTTATTAGCACTCATGCCTCTTTTTGTTTTGACATGGGCAACCCGCGTGTGGCAGCTTTATACCTTAACCGCGCTGGTTGTTGGGCTGGCTCTTGCAACGGCCGTTACCATGTACCTGGTGCAACACAGCCACCATACGCGAGGGGTGGCCGTGTTGCTTGGGGCAATCATGGTCGTCATTTTGACCATGCCGCTGTTGTTTGAGGGTATTGGGGTTTTGATGGGGCCGTTTACCATTTTTGTTGTATGGCAGATTGCCAATGCCACCTTGATGCCAGCACGAGCCGGACAGGCAATGGTCGTGGGTTTGCTGGGCGGCATTGTGGCCGTGCTTTTGGATCTGTTAGATTTGAACACACAGCTATTCTTGCCTAGTCTGACGGCATGGTTTGGGGTTCTGTCCTTTGTCATCATTCTGGCTTTTGGGGTTTTGATCCTGCGTAATTATCGTGATTATTCGGTGCGGACAAAGTTGCTGAGTGTGGCACTGTTTATTATTCTGTTGATTGTTAGCACGACGACGATGATAGCGGGGGAAGCGGTTAAACGGACGCTGACGGAGGAAGTAGGACATGATTTGCAGACGCTGTCGCACTCGCGGGCATTTGCGGTGAGTGAACTGCTGGGGCAGCAGGTGAGCGTGTTGCAAGCACTGGCGTTAGATCAGGTGTTGCAAATGGCGGCAATGGAGGCGATGGTGATGGTGGGGGATGAAACGGCCGTTCTTAACACCATGGCAAACCTCGATGCCCAATGGCAAACCGCCGCAGACGACGATCCGCTTGTGCGCGACAAGTTAGAGAATGACGCGGCGACAACATTATTGCGCTTCCAGGCACAATTCCCCATTCACCGCGAACTGTTTATTACCGATCGGTATGGTGGGTTGGTGGCTGCCACTAGCCGTACAACTGATTATTATCAAGGTGATGAAGTTTGGTGGCAGGCTGCGTTTGCTAATGGGGCGGGACGAGTTTACATTAGCGAACCAGAATTAGACCAAAGCAGCGACACGTTTGGTTTGTTGATGGCAATTCCAATTTATAACAACCAGGGCAACGGTGAGATGGTGGGGATTTTACGAACCACCTACTCGTTTACAGAACTGGTTGAATTGCTAAATATTGGGCTGCAAGTTGATAACTCGGTTGAGATGGTGCTGCTGATTGGAAACCAGGAATTGCCGTTGGTGCAAGACACGCGGGCGTTGCAGCAAACGCAGTTGGATATGGCGCTCTTAACGCGGCTGAAAGAGGCTGACGGGACATTGGTTGAGCCGCTGGATGGAGAACTACAGTTTTTGAGCGCGACGAGGGTGAAGACGCTGTATCATGTAGCTGCTGTGGATCAATTGGATTGGTGGGTGCTGCTGCAACAGCCACAGGCGGAAGCGCTGTGGCCGTTGGGGGTGCAGCAGCGGCTGAGTACTTTGTTGGGGGTGTTGCTGGCAGTGGTTGGTGGGCTGATTGCGGCGTATGCAGGAAATGTGTTGTCGCAACCGATTGCCGTGCTGACAGAAACGGCCGTTCGTGTGCGTAACGGTGATTTTGAAGCTCGCGCACACGTGGATAGCAACGATGAGACAGGGATTTTGGCGGAAACATTTAACGCGATGACGGTGCAGCTACAGGCTACGCTGCAAAATCTTGATTTTCGCGTGCGCGAACGGACGCGGGCACTGGAAGTGGCGGCGCAAATTGGGCGACGTATCTCAACCATTTTGGATGAGGAGGAGATGATAACGGCCGTTGTTGAGCAAACCCAAAAGGCGTTTAACTACTACCACGTGCATATTTACCTGCTCGATAAAAGTACAAACCAACTGACCATAGCAAGTGGTACTGGGCAACCGGGCATTTCCATGCGCCGGTATGGGCATCATATTAACCTGGGCGAAGGATTGGTGGGGCGTGCCGCAGCGACCAACATCACTATTTTGGCACCGGATGTGACCCGTGAACCGCGTTGGCTGCCCAACAAATGGTTGCCAGAAACGCGGGCGGAGCTGGCGGTGCCTATTGCCACTGAAAAAGAGGTGCTGGGCGTGCTGGATGTGCAGCGCACAACTATTGGCAGTCTGACTGAGGCTGATGCCAATGTGTTGCAGCTCGTTGCCAATCAGGTAGCGATTGCGCTGCAAAATGCGCGGCAATATGTGCTGACGCAGCATCGGGCAGAGCGTCAGGTGCTTATCAACCAAATTGGGCAGCAAATTCAAAATACAAACTCGATTGATGAGGCACTACAGGTGGCGGTGCGGGAACTTGGCCGGGCATTGGCAACTGATTACACCCAGGTGCATCTAACTGATGAACTGCCAACAAACGGGTTGCTTGATTAGCTTGTCAACGGCCGAAAGGCTTTTCAAGAAAATGATGGCAGCGTTCAGGATTGCTAATGGATGTCGAGTTGGGTGAGGGCGTAGTTGGCTGCGAAGCGGATGGCGGCAACGATTTTGGGTGAGTTAAACAGAGTTTTGCCAATCCAGAGGCGCTCAATGGCGGGGTCGCTTTGGCGAGCGTGCAGAAAGTGGGCGGCTTGGCGCAACGGCCGTTTATCTTTCAGCAACCCATCACGAAAAGCGGCCGTTAAACCAATCAGGGCGTGCCCCGTTTCCTCAACCGTTGTATTTTGGCCGCATCCCCAACCCCCGTCCGCCTGCTGCTGCGCCAGCAGAAAATCCAGACTCTTTTGCGCCAAACCATGATCCCATTCAAGCAGCGTTTCCAGCGCATGGCCGGCCACATACATTGGTGAATAATGCCATTTGTCGGCAAACCCATCATCATGGCATAAGTGGGGGCGCAGCCATTCTAAAACAGCATGACCAATTTCCTGGACGGCCGGCTGGCTTGCTGCATTGTGGCGCAAAGCCGAAAGCGCATGGAGATTGACAGTGACAGAAGCCGTTAACTCATCTCGATAGGTGCGGAAGTGGGTTTCATTCCAAAAAGCAAGCAGAGGATCAATAGACGGCCGTGTTTCTCCCCAGCACAGTACATCATACCCAACGCTGGTGTCGTCGCCATCGGCCACGCCAAAGGCGGAACTCCCGGCAAACCCAATGGGAGGCAGCATCCAATAGCGGCTTAGCCCACTGATGGCTTTTCGGACGCTGGGGTGGCTAACCGGGAATTGTACCCGCTTTAATTGATCGAGAATCCAGAGTAGCTCGTAATGTTCAATAGGCCAGGAGAAAGCAGCCCCCCCATGCCCAATGGCAAGCATTCGTTTGATAAAGGCAGCGGCACGGGGTGAATCTTTGCCGTGCAGACGTTGTGCCCGCAGAAAAGCGGCCGTGGCAGCGGTTGAGGTGGCAATGGAGCCGTGGTGAGTAAGAAAACCCTCGTCAAGCTGGGCAAGACGCTCTTCCGGCAATATTTCCATGCTAAACCACCAGGCACGGGGCTTGGTGGGTTCAATGTCCAGGCTACCAAGCAAAAACATTTTGCGCTGCCCGATGTCGAGGATTTTGTACCAGGATTCGGTAGGTAGATCGAGGTCGTATGGCTCTAAAAAACGAACCAGACGCGGCAGCAGAAGCTCATAACCTACCAGCTCGAGTGGGTCTTTTGCCAGGTCGTGGGTGTATTTGTGAAGAGCAGCGATGCCCTGGCTGATTCGCTGTTGATCTTTGGGGCAATTAACGGCCGTTTGTTGCCAATAACTAAAGGCTGCAATGGCTGCCAAAGTACACAACGTGCGTTCGTGCGGGTGATAAATAATGGGTGCCCCCCAGCCCCCATCCGATAGTTGCGTGGCGCGTAAAAAATCTAAAGCCTGAGGCCATTGTGGTTTGTTTGGCTCATTAAAATCTGGAACCAATGCAACCCAAGCCGTGTTATAACTGTCAACACTTACACACCCCGCCAACCCCGCAAATAGTTGTTCAACGTCCATCTATGGTATATGTAGAATCAGCTTGTTGCCTGTTTGCAAGCTAACCCAACCAAGGTTTAAGCTCAGATTTTTTGATAACCCAAACTTTACCTATTTTGTTTTATAATGGTTTATACACAAAAGCCATACGCAGGCACGAACGGTCACAAATAAATGATGGTACCTTGGTCATAATTGTAGTGTGCTGCGTTGAAAATGTTTTTTATTTGACCAAAACTTTCCTTCACAG
>JAGQGA010000170.1 GCA_020432595.1 Anaerolineales bacterium
CCTTGTCGGTGGGCAACACCATTTGCGTGTCGCTCATCAGCGTGGGCATCCAGTGTAGCCCGTGCGCTTCCAAATCTTTTCCCGTGATAACGGCCAGCACGCCATCCATGGCCAGGGCGGCACTGGCATCAATGCTCACAATTTTGGCGTGGGCATAGGGGCTGCGCACAATGTCCATATAGAGCATCCCCGGTAGCTTAATATCGTCTACATACCGACCCTTGCCCTGAATAAAGCGCGGGTCTTCTTTTCGTTTCATCCGGTGACCCATGCCACACACTTCGGCCGGCGTTGTCACCCGCACATCTTCTGTAGTAGGCACATTGACCGACATCCCGGTCATGTCTGTCACTTTGTTCTCAAATCGGTCGTCTAACTGTTTTGGTTTAGATGGATCGTGGTAGTTCATACTCTTTTTTGATGAAAGATTGGAGAGATTAGAGATGGGAGTTTGCTAATACCCAATCTCTAATCTCCAATAAACCAATCTCTTTTTCACCCTGCCGCCTCCTCCGGTTGACTCATCTTCTCTGCCGCATACTGAATGGCCTCCACAATTTTGTTGTAGCCAGTGCAGCGGCACAAATTGCCCGAAATGCCCCAACGGATTTCTTCTTCGGTGGGGTTGGGATTCTTGGATAGCAGATATTTGGCGCTCATGATCATGCCGGGGGTGCAGTAGCCACACTGCAAGCCGTGTTTTTCCCAGAACCCTTCTTGCAGCGGGTGAAGCTGCCCGCCCTGCGCCACGCCTTCGATGGTTTCAACGCTTTTGCCATTGGCCTGCACAGCAAAAACGGTGCAGCTTTTGACCGTTTTGCCATTCACCATAACGGTGCAAGCACCACAACTGCTGGAATCACAGCCAATATGCGTCCCTGTCAGGTCGCAATTTTCCCGAATAAAATGCACCAGCAGCAGCCGAGAATCTACTTCATCGGTGTAGTCGCTGCCGTTGATGTTGATGGTAATTGTGTGTTTACTCACATGATCCTCCATTTTAGTAAACAGTAATCAGTAATCGGTAAACAGTAGACCTACTGATTACCGATTACTGGTAACTGTTTACCGATTACTGGCTTGCCCTTTCAACCGCCTTCTGCACCGCCCGCTTAACCAGGGCGCGGGTCACGTCTCGTTTATAGTCGGCAGAGCCGCGTAGGTCATTTGAGGGGTCACATTCGGCGGCGGCAGCTTGCCCTGCTGCTTCCAGCAGGCCGTCGCTGATGGGGCTGCCAATGAGAACCTGCTCGGCATCCTTGGCACGCATCGGCACGGGGCTGACGTTGGTAAGGCCAATGCGGGCGGCGGTGCAAACGTCGCCGTTCATGGTGAGCTGCACGGCAACGGCCGATATTGCATAGTCCCCCACCTTGCGCTCCACCTTCACATACGCCCCGCCGCTGTTGGCTCCGGGCGTGGGGATGCGAATCTCGGTCAAAATTTCGTTGTCGTCCAGCGCATTTTCAAACAGGTCAACAAAAAAATCGTCAATGGCAATGGTGCGCGTGCCGTTTGGCCCCAGTGCCACCACTTCAGCGTTGTAGGCCAGCATCGTGGCTGGATGGTCGTTGGCGGGGTCGGCGTGGGCGATGTTGCCACCTACTGTTGCCATGTTGCGTACCACGGGGTCAGCAATCACGGCAGCGGTGTCGGCCAGCAGATAGTATTTGCTTTGCACCAGTGCCGAATCTTCCAGTGCGACCTCGCGGGTCATGGAGCCAATTGCCAAATGCCCATTGTCCTCGCGCACATACTCCAACCCGCCAATGCCGTTGATGTCAATCAACACTTCGGGCATAGCTAGTCGGTAGCGCATGGCTGGAATCAGGCTTTGGCCGCCCGCCAGTATCTTGGCATCGTCGCCGTGCGTTTGTAGCAGCGACAAAGCCTCATCCAAGCTAGTGGGCGAATAATAATCAAACTTCCCTGGAATCATATAAACCTCCTCTGAACAGTAATCAGTGAACAGGTAGCAGTAAACAGTTTAGGCTTTTCTGGGCAAGCCAGAACCAAAAACATGACACAGAGGTTCACAGAGAAGACACTGAGACGCACAGAGGAAAAATGAAATGACCTTCTCTTTTACTCTGTGCAACTCTTTCTTATCTTGATGTAACTCTGTGTAACTTCTTGTTTTGTATGCAAGAAGTTCATCATTAAGGTGTTAGAAAATGGCTAACAAAATTAAAATGACAATGATGATGGCGGCGACGATCAGCAACGGCCGATATTTGGCCGGGATCAACTCGCTGGCAACATCCTTGGCAACGTTGGCGGCAAGCTGGGCTTGCGAAGGGGGGACATATTCGGGTACGGGTGCTTTTGCCACTACCTCCACCACTTCTTCCTCTGGCGCATTGGCGGCGCGCGCAGCCGCCTGTGCTGCGGCCTGCACCTTGAGGTATTCGTTGAGCGCTTCCAGCGTTTGGCGAATGATCGCTTTGGCCGAGGTGTCCATAAGCCGCTGGCCGACGCTGGCAATACGACCACCCACTTGGGCATCCCCGTCATAAACCATATGGGTTTGTTCCCCTTGCCCCGTTAGTTTCAGGCTGCCGGTGGCTTTGACAAAGCCAGGTGCGCCCTTGCCATCTACTTCCATGCGGTAGCTTTCTGGGGCAACAACGTCGAGCAGCTTGATGTTGCCCTTAAATTTGCCCTGTACCGGCCCGACTTTGATCTTTAGCTCCCCTTCGTACTCGTTTTCGCCAATTTCAGCGATGCCTTCGCCGCCGGGCATGACAGAACCCAGCACGTCTGGGTCGCGCAGGGCTTGCCAAACGAGTTCTTGCGGGGCATCAAAGGTATATTCTCCGTCTATTTTCATATAGTGTTGCCTCCTCTTGTTCAGTGAACAGGTCTTAAGCAGTTTGTTTAGATATGCCTACACTATTTGCCTAATTTGCCGAGGTGTTCAGCCAACTCTTGCAAACTTTGCATATTGTGGATGGGCAAAAAATCGTCAATATGGGGTAGGGCGGCGGCCATGCCTTCGACCAACGGCCGATAATCATCCTTTCCCAGCAGCGGATTGAGCCAAATGAGCCGATGGCAGCGACGCTGCAAATACGCCATTTCCTTTTTTAGCTGCGCCACGTCGCCGCGCTCCCAGCCGTCGCTGATGATAAGGACAATCGCGCCGCGCCGCAGCACGCGGCGGCTCCACTGCTGGTTGAAAACGTGGAGGCTTTCGCCGATACGGGTGCCGCCAGCCCAATCCACCACGTTGCGGGCGGCTTCGTCTACGGCGCGGTCAATGTTTTTGAGCTTGAGGGCACCGGTGATGCGGGTGAGCCGGGTGCCAAAGACAAAGGTTTCGACCTCCTTGAAGCTGTGGCTGATGCTGTAGAAAAATTGCAGCAACAGGCGAGCCTGTTTTTCCATGGAGCCAGAAATGTCGGCAATGAGGACAAACGGCCGTTCTTTCACCTTCCTGCTCTGCCACGCCAACTTCAACGGCACCCCACCATACTTTGTCGCCGACTGCAGTACCCGCCGCAAGTGCATTGTGCTGCCCTGCTTATCAGGGATGCGCCGTCGTGTTTGCCGCAGGCTCATCTGCCAGCGCATCGCCTGAATCATCTGTTTTATGGTTGCCAACTCCTCTGGTGTCATTTGCGAAAACTCTTTGCGCTGAATGATTTCGACGTTGCTAAAGGTGTGGCTTTTGTCGGTGATCTCAATTTCGCGGTCACCCGGCCGCGCTTTATAGGCCATGTAGTTGACGATGGTGAACGGTTTCGGCCGTTCGTGGCGCGGGGCGAGGGGGGCAGGCTGTAAGCGGCTTTGCTGTTCTGCCCTTGGTAAACGCCAAAAACGGTTAAAAATTGTGTCGAACAAGCGCAAATTTTCATAGCGATTGAGCAGTAAGCACCGCGCTGCATGATAAACTTGTTCTCGCTCTCCTACATTGATCATGTTTAGAGCCTGCGCGAACGCCATTGTTTGTTCTGTCGAAACCGGAATGCCTGCCTGCCGTAACATCTGCACAAACAGAATGATATTGTCCAAGAACGCACTTTGTATGGGCATGTGTTAGCTAGTTTTTCGCTTAAAGACGCAAAAGTAATGACGACCCCATTTCATAGCGCTGGCATCGGGCACAACGACATCGTGGTTGCGACCCGGGCTAACTGGCTCCATATGGATTAGCTCCCATCCTTTGGCTCCTAATTGGTTGAGTTCAGGAATAAGAGCATAGGGGGAATATCGGGGGTGATCGCCTGGAGGAATATCTGTTGAGTAGCGTACATCTTCTTTAGCCATGTTGGCTTCAATGAAGGTTGTAAAATACTCCCATTTATCCATCGTTTGTTACTCCGTAGTTGAATACGCTACTTATCAGTCAGTTACGCGAAGTTGGCTGCGGATTTTATCAACGTCATCTTGATATTTGAGAATGATGCCGAGGGTGGCGTTTATTGTTTTGTCGTCAAGAACGGCCGTATTTAAATGACCCAGTGCCTCCGCCCAGTCTAGCGTTTCGGCCACGCCGGGCTGTTTGTAAAGCTCCTGCTGCCGCAGCGATTGGATAAAATCTACCACCTGCTCGGCCAGCCGTTCGCCAATACCCGGCACCTTGAGCCGCACAATTTCCAGTTCCTTCTCGCGGCTAGGGTAATCAATCCAGTGGTAAACGCAGCGCCGCTTGAGCGCGTCGTGGATTTCGCGGGTGCGGTTGGAGGTGATAACGACGATGGGTTTGTGTTTGGCAGTGAGGGTGCCAAGTTCGGGGATGGTGATTTGGTAGTCGGAGAGGAGTTCGAGGAGGAAGCTTTCAAACTCTTCGTCGGCGCGGTCAAGTTCGTCTATAAGGAGGATGGGGGATTGGCTGTGGCTGTGGTCGAGGGCTTGGAGTAACGGCCGTTTTAGCAAAAACGATTCGGTGAAAATATCGGCCGTTGCTGGCTGGTGTCCATTATGCTGCCGTGCCTGTATTTCCAGCAGTTGGCGCGGATAGTTCCACTCATACACCGCATGGTTAATATCCAGCCCTTCGTAACATTGCAGCCGAATGAGTGGTGCAGCCAGCAGGCGGCTTAATACCTTGGCAATCTCTGTCTTGCCTACGCCCGGCTCCCCTTCCAAAAAGAGCGCCTTGCCCATTTTGAGTGCCAGGAAGAGGCTGGTAGACAAACCGATGTCGGCAATATAATTTTGTTTTGCTAATGAACGTGCCGTTGCTTCAACGGAATCAAACATAGTGGGTCAATTGGGAAAATAGGGAGCAGCGGATGCTCAAACCAACTTGTGCCAAATGCAAATAAAATCATAGCCCAGCTTTACTTGTGCGACCAGAGTCCAAACGGGTCGTCTTCCTGACCCAATCGGGTCAAACAGTACAACCTCAGAATAGACATGGCATATTTTTTGCTGTATATTATTATTCATTGAAGTATGGAGCATTGAGCCAATGTTCGAGTGGGATGAGGATAAAAACTTAGCTAATCAACTAAAACATGGTGTTTCGTTCCAAGAAGCATAAAAGGCATTTCTCGATTCGCAACGTTTGATAGTCGAAGACGCTGCCCATAGCTTTGATGAACAACGATATTTTTGCCTTGGAAAGGTTGACGATGGGGTTTTGACTGTTCGGTTTACCTATCGAAATGGGATGATTCGTATTATTGGTGCAGGTTATTGGCGAAAGGGTAAGAAACGATATGAAGAAGAAAATCAATTATACCGATGAACCGATTGAGTTAGGAGCTACAGTAAAGGATTTTTTACCATCTCCAAGTGAGTTGGCTTTGCGCGAGAGAACCGTTCGCATCACGCTTAATTTGAGCGAGGAGAGCGTTAAATTTTTTAAGGAAGAAGCAGATCGGGAAGGTATTCCGTATCAGAAATTGATACGGAAGGTGATTGATCTCTATGCTCAGCACCATCAGCAACCTCAGCCAACATCGTAGCAATCAAATTAACCCCCGCCGTACAGCTTCGGCGGCGGCTTGGGCGCGGGTTTGGACGTTCATTTTACTGAAGATGCGGCTGAGTTTGCGCTTGACGCTAGTACTGCTGAGGTAAAGAGCCTGGCCGATGTCGCTGTTGCTGGCTCCGTCGGCTAGCAGGTGCAGGATTTGGATTTCTTCGGTGTCGAGTGGTTCAAGGGGAGGCAGATCGGCATCTCCGCCCACCAGCTTCCGCACCATTGTTTCCGTCACACGCGGACTAAACACTCGTTCCCCTCGGTGGGCGGCGCGAATGGCCTGCACCAGCAGCGCATCCGACGCATTTTTGAGAATATAGCCTTGCGCTCCCGCTTGCAGTGCGGCCATGACGTATTCGTCATCTTCAAATGAGGTGAGCAGCAGGATGCGGGCGGTGGGCTGAATTTGCCGCAAACGGTTAAGCACCATCAGCCCCGACTCGTCTGGCAGGCGGATGTCGAGCAGAGTGATGTCGGGTTGCAGGGCGCGGAATTGGAAAACGGCCGTTTCTCCATCCTCCGCCTCACCCACTACCACAAACTCCTCATAATTCGACAGCAGGCTCTGCACTCCCTCCCGCACAATCGGATGATCATCAACCAGCAAAATACGAATCAGGTTTGTCATGATTAAACCGGCACCACCAACTCAACCCGTGTGCCCTCGCCCGGCTTGGTGTGGATGGTCAGATGCCCACCCAGACTTTCCGCTCGTTCAGCCATTCCTAGTAGCCCCAAATGCTCCGAGCTTCTGGCCGTCACAGCTTGCCAATCAAAGCCACAGCCATTATCCAGAACCGTTAGCTTGACCGTTTTGGGCGAAAAGGCAAGCATCAGCGTGGCATTTTGCGCCTGCGCATGGGCGCTGGTGTTTTGCAATGCCTCTTGCATCAGGCGAAACAGGCTGATTTCGATGCGGGGTGACAAACGACACGGCTCGCCAAAGATGTTGATGGCGCATGGAATGCCGGAATATTGCTCAAACTGTTGGGCGTAGCGGCGGGCGGCGGGAGCCAGCCCCAGCGCATCCAATGTAGGTGGGCGCAAATCGTGGATGATGCGCTTCATTTCAGCTTCAACCCGGTGCAGGATGTGGCCGACTTTGTCGAGTGATTGGGTGGCATCGTCTAAACGGCCGTTTCCCAACCGCTTCTGCGCCGACTTCAACTCCAACATCGAACCAATCAACAGTTGGTTAATCCCATCGTGCATATCCTGAGCAATCCGCTGCCGCTCCCGCTCCTCCACATCCACCGTCTCCGACAAAAGCTGCTGAAGCTGTGATGCCTTTTGCGCCAACGCCTCCTTCGCTTCCTCCAACTCCTGCGTCCGCTGCGCCACCTTTTGCTCCAACGCCTCATTCGTCGCCGTCAGCGCCTCATAAAGCTGGGCATTGCGAATCACAATCGCCACCTGCGCCGCATACGTCATCAGAAGTTGCTCATGCTCATCGTCATACGGCTGCGGCCGGTTCGCCACCCCAATCATGCCAATGGGCTTGTTGCGAATTTGCAGCGGCACACCCAAAAAAGCGTGGACAGGCGGATGCCCCAGCGGCTGCCCCACGCGCTGAGGGTCAATCATGGCATCGTTGGTGCGGATGGGGCGGTTTTCCAGCACGGCGCGGGCAAACAGATTGGAGCGCAAGGGGATAAGGTGGTTGTGTTCATAAAAATGGGGGCTGGGGTGGAAGCCGTGCATGGCAACCACATCCATCGCCTTACCATTTGTCATGTTTAGCCCAATAAAGCCAAACTGCGACCCAGTAAGATCAAGGCAATGGCGCAAGGCGGTGTTGAGTACGCTTTCCAAGCTTTGCAACGCCGAAAGCTCAACCGCCAAATGGTAGAGTGCTTCCAGCCGCTGATCGCGCTGGCCGTTGACGAGAGATAGTGTGGTGTTTGTCATGGCAAAGAATTATGGTGTTTTCTCAGGGTGCGCGAACAACCTGTCAGGAAGTTTCACGCAAAGGCGCAAAGCCGCAAAGAGAAGTGCTGTATCTTGGCGACTTTGCGGCTTTGCGTGATCCTTTTAATCATTTGCCTGACAAGTTGTTCGTAGACCCGTTTTCTCATAGTTCCTGTGAAAAGTCCTTACTGGGAGTATAATTCACTAGAGAGGCGACGCAACTATGAAATTTGGCCCCATACCGACCGAACAAGCTGTAGGCAAAATCTTAGGCCACAACATTGCTGCCCCAGATGGGCGACGGGCGTTTCGCAAAGGGCGGGCGCTCATTGCCGAGGACGTGGCTCACCTGTTGGCAATTGGCCGTGCGGTGGTGTATGTGGCGGAAATGGAGCCGGAGGACGTGGAGGAAAATGAGGCGGCACTGCAAGTGGCGCAGGCGGTGGCGGGATCTGGCATCACGCTGTCGCGGGCGGCGACGGGGCGAGTGAATTTGCACGCCGAAACGCTGGGGGTGCTGCGGGTGGATGTGACGCGGCTGGCACAGGTGAATGGGTGCGCCGGGGTGACGCTGGCAACGCTGTTGACCAACACCCCTATTCCGGCAGAAAAAATGGTGGGGACGGTGAAGATTTTGCCCTATGCGGTGGCGCAAGCGACGTTAACGGCCGTTTCCCATCTCACAACCTCCCACCCCATCCTCCACGTTGACCCACTGCCCCCCCAGCGCGTGGCACTCATTCTGTCCGGCTCTCCCTTCACCAAAGAGCGCATTCTGACGGGGTTTGATGCCCCCCTGCGTGGCCGTTTGGAAGCGTTGGGGGCGACGGTGCATTCGGTGGATTTTGTGCCGCTGGAGGATGATGCGGGGGAGATTGAACTGGCGCGGCTGCTGCAACAGCGGCACGCCGAGGGCGTGGGGATGATTGTACTGGCGGGAGAAACGGCCGTTATGGACCGTTACGATATCCAGCCCCGCGCCATTGAGCGGGCTGGCGGCACAATTGAATGCTTTGGTGCGCCCGTTGACCCCGGCAACCTGCTGGTGCTGGCCTACTTGGGCGGCGTGCCGGTGCTGGGCGCGCCTGGCTGCGCCCGCAGTCCCAAACCCAACATTGTAGATTGGCTGTTGCCCCGCCTGCTGGTGGGCGACCGCCTGACTCATGCCGATATTTTTGCCTTGGGGCATGGCGGGCTGCTGGAAGATGTGGCGGAACGGCCGTTGCCGAGAAAAAAGATTGGCGATTAGCGATTGGAGATTGGCTCATGAAGCGTGAACAAAAACCAGTGAACAAACCGCCTGCTGCCGGGCAACACCCAACTCAGCGGATACGGCCGGGAACGCGGGCGGTGAACCGGGAGGCCAAAAATGTGGCGCGTCCCATGCCCCAACCCCCTGCCAGACGGCCGTTGGGGCAGCCGGCCGCTAAGGCAGCGGCGGCTCGTGCCTTAAGCGATGAG
>JAGQGA010000171.1 GCA_020432595.1 Anaerolineales bacterium
CGGCATGGTGCGGGAGATGTTTTCCCACTTTGTCTATTTGATTCAGCGGCTTTTTGGGGAGGTGCGGGTGAAAACGGCCGTTCTCCACTATCCCCCAGGCGAAAACGCTGCCGAAAACTTTGTCCTAGCAAATTTAGAAACAGACACCCTCCCGATCTGGCTCATGGGCGGCATCGGCAGCCCCGCCGCCCCCCGTGAAAGCGAACTCACCATTCACGGCAGCCAAGCCTCTCTGCGCCTCGGCAACCTCTACAGCCTCGCCATCACCCACAACGGCACATGGCAGCCAATCCCCGTTGATCCCGCTGCCCCCACCCCACCCCAAGCCCGCCTCACCGAGCTTGCCCATCGCCTGGCCGGACAGCCTACACCCCTCCCCGATCTACGAGCTGGCTTGCAGGTGCAAGAAGTGATTGAGAAGATGTTAATTTAGACTATACAAAGGAGAGTGCAAATGTCTAATGAATCTAAAGCTGTAGTAGAGCAATTCTTTTACGAAGCGATCAATGACCGCAAATTGGAGATTTTGGCAGAGATCCTTTCGCCGAATTTTCGAGGGAATATCCTGGAGTACGAACAGACTTGGAATACCAGGGAGGAGATTACAGGGATGCTAGGCAAGGTCTTTGTAGCCTTTCCCGATTATCATCAAGTGATCCACGATTGGATTGTGCAAGGGGAGAAGGTCGTAGCCCGCTGGACGACGACAGGGACACATCAAGGCCCATACAACGGCATCGCTCCCACTGGCAAAGTGATCCATGAACACGGCATTGATATTTTTCAAGTTGTTGAGGGTCAGATAGTAGCCCACTGGGTGGAGCTGGACGTTTTGGGTATTTTTAGGCAGATGGATGCAGTGACGGTGCATCGGGATGAAGCTTGATGACAATTGGCAAAACCAATTGTAACCGTTTGCTGATATTGAGTAACGGCCGTTGTACACCGATCCGCCCAAGCTGGCACAGTCCGCAGACCAGCTAGAGCAACAAATTAGGAGATAGAATGAACTTGTTTTCGCTTCGATTACATCCCAATCAAGATTTAATGTTGGAACTCGACCAATGGGCTGTGGCGCATGATATTTCGGCAGCCTGTGTCGTTACCTGTGTTGGTAGCCTGCGGCAAGCCGTGCTTCGCTATGCGAATAAGCCGGATGGAACACTTTTGGAGGATAAATTTGAGATCGTTTCGCTGACTGGCACCCTATCCAAATACGGCTCTCATTACCATATCTCCTTGTCTGACGGCGAGGGGCGTATGGTCGGCGGGCATCTGCTGGCCGGGTGCCGCATTTACACAACGGCCGAAATTGTGCTGGCGGTGCTGCCCCATGAGCGGTTTTTACGTTTACCCGATCAAGGCTCGGGCTATGATGAGCTATATATCGTTCGGGAGTCGCAATCATGAGGGAACAAATGGACAGATTACCCCTTATTGAAGCGGCGCGTGGCAAACGGCCGTTTGACTTAGCCATTACCAACGTTCAGTTAGTCAACGTCTTTACCTGTGAAATCTACCCCGCCGACATCGGCATTGTGGGCAATCGCATTGCCCTCGTTGGGCCGGCCGGAGCTTATCAGTTAGAAGCCAAGGCATTTTACGACGGCAGCGGCAAATGGGCTTGCCCTGGCTTCGTGGATACCCATCTCCACATCGAAAGCAGCATGGTCACACCCGCCAATTATGCAGCGGCCGTTCTCCCCTTCGGTACTACTACCTCCATCATAGATCCCCACGAAATTGGCAACGTCTTGGGCATGGAGGGCATTCGCTACATGCTGGAAGCCAGCGAGGGCATTCCCTTACGCACCTATCTGACCATCTCCTCCTGCGTCCCCGCCGTGCCGGGCAAAGAAACGGCCGGCGCCGATTTTGGCCCCGCCGAAGTGGCCGAAATGTTAAGCTGGCCCCGCGTCATCGCCCTGGGCGAAATGATGGACTTCATGGGCATCGTCAACGGTAACCCCAAGATGGTGGGCATCGTGGAAGAAGCCCTCAAAGCGGGGGTTAAGGTGCAGGGCCATTCGCCACTGCTCTCTGGCCGCGACCTCAATGCCTACATTGCCTCTGGCATTGACAACGACCATGAGCTACGCATTGGCGAGGAAGGGGTGGAAAAGCTGCGGCTGGGGCTGCTGCCCCTGCTCAAGGTCAGCACCTTTGGCAACTATGCCCGCCCCATCGTTCCCAAACTGCTGCACCTGTCCCATCTGGAACTGGCCCTTTGCACCGACGACATTTCCCCCTCCGATCTGCTGGAAAATGGGCATATGGATCGGGTCATTCGGGAGATGTTGTATCACGGGGTTGACCCGGCGGTGGCGATTCGCTGGGCGACGCTGAATGGGGCGCGGCACTATCAACTGCGCGATCATGGTGCCATCGCCCCTGGCTATTTGGCCGACATCGTTCTCCTCTCGTCGCTGGAGGAGGTGCGGGCTAGTGAGGTCTTTGTGGATGGGCAACTGCTGGTGGAAAATGGCAAGCTGATCCAAGAGATACCGGAGCCAGCCACCACGATTGAGATGACGAATAGTGTGCAAATACGGCCGTTATCCACCACCGATTTCCACCTGAAACCACCCATAGCCAACGGCGAAGTGACGGTCAACGTGATGGAGTTGTTGCCGACGCGATTGAGCAAGCTGACGCAGATGAAGGTGAGGGTCAAAGATGGGCAAATTGACCCTGCCTCCCTCGGCGACGACATCTGCACCATCGCCATTGTGCCGCGACATGGGCAGAGCCATCCACCCGTTGTGGCTTTGCTCAAGGGGTTGGGGCTAAAGCAGGCCACGCTTGCCAGCACCATCGCCCACGATTCGCACAACATCCTGATCACAGGACACCGACCCGAAGATATGCTCCTGGCTGTGCAAGAGCTAACCCACTGTGGTGGCGGCCTCATCTTTGTCGAAAATGGCAACATTTTGGGCAAGGTCGATCTGCCCTTGGCCGGTCTCATGTCGCCCAAGCCCGTGGCCGAGCTGGCCGTGGAGATGCAGATGATGGATGATTTGGCCGTAGAACTGGGCATCCCCCACCGCGCCAAAGCCCTGTCCACAACTGGCCTCGCCCTCACGGTCATCCCAGAGGTCAGGTTTAGCGATCTCTTGGGCATGATGGATGTCGACACCCAAGAACCCATTCCTGTCTTTCCTGATTTTGTTTAAGGCAACCTTATCACTCTTCTCATTAACATGGGTTTGTACGGGCGAATTTGTTACTCGGATGAGTTTAGCTGAGTTTTCATGACCGTACAGCAAATATTCTCAAGGTTGATGCCATGAAAAATTATCTGTTAGTATGTGATGAACGTGGTACAAAAAGCATAAAAAGCACTCGACGCACTTTTACTATTGGAGGGATTGCCTTACCAGAGGAGGAGCAAACAAACGTGCTTTTAGCTTGGAGTGGCATTAAACAAAATTTATGTGGCCGACATGATGTAGAGTTGAAATGGAGCCACTTTTTTTCAGGGCATCATCAGAAAAGCGGAGACAACCCCTTGCTCAATCAAGATTCTGAAAGATGTCGGCAGGATGCTATGTGGGCATTAAACGATCTATTTGAAAGTGCTAATGTTTTTCCACTTACAGTGATTGTAAGAAAAGACAATGTTGACGATAGTTTGCTTGAGCTGACTCGAAAAGGGAAGAAGATAATTTCTATTCGCTTTGTATTGAGTGTACTTCTTGGTCAATTTGCTCTTTACCTGAGAGAACAAGATGGAAAAAAAGGCGAAATTTGGTGCGATCAACTCGGCAGCCTTCAAGAGCAAAACGACTTAAAATCTGCATTTGCAAGTACGTTTGATAATTTGGGAAATTTACTTCCTCCCTTACTCCCATATGTTAAGGCAGTAAATCCACATCTCTCGTTTTTTGATTCTTCACAAAAACCAATTATCCAAGTAGCAGATTTTGTATCCGGTGTTATCTGGGCTGCAGCAGAAGGGGACAGCTGGTTTTTGAGAAAACACTTGGAAAAATATACACTCGGCAGAAAACGCACATATGGCATAGCATTTTTGGAAGCATAGTTATATCTGGACAAGCTAAAACCATAAATTTCTAGATACGATTAACAGAATTCTACACAGTTTCATATATGACTATCGCCCCTGTTCCTTGGCTGGTTACCCAGTTTACATAAACAGCGACTCCGTAATTTGGAAAAGGAGAAACATTTGAAAATCCAGATTTATACGATGCAAACAGTTGAAGAGGCCCAGGCTGTGGTGGCGCTGGGTGTTAATCATGTTGGCATTACGCCGAGCAATTTGGGTTTGCCGGGTGAGGTGGACTATGAGACGGCGCGGGCGATTGTGGCGGGGGTGGGGAAATTTCGCGGTGACCTGTGCCGTAAATGTTTGCTGCTATGTTACAATAGCGTATGGGCAAAAATAATGACGACCATCTCACGGACAAAAATTTAGACCGGTTAGCTGATTTTCTTAACCAAGAATTAGCTCACCCCACTTTAGGCTCACAGATTCCAGACGGAGCGCATATTTTTCACGGCTCGTATAACGACAAGGAGCTAACTCAGGAAAATCTGAATTTGGCGACCAAATTGCTGCTTGGGATGACGCTTGGATATGTTGAAGGTGCACCACTCATCATGTTGTTTGAGTATGGACACGGTAAACAGACCGTAGTGGATTTATCGGAAACGATCTAAAAACAGTATATCCAGACCTTCATTGGGCAGTTTCAGCAACGAAGCGAGAAAAAAATGAGGGCGAAAATCAGACAATTAACCACTGTCACCTAGTTTTCCTTCTTTATGAGATACACACAATGAGTACTACAACTTTTCGTAAACAACTACAAAAACAAATAGATACATTACCCGATGAAATCGTTCAACAAATTGCTGACTTTACGCTCTTTATGATGGCTAAGCGAGACATAACGCCACTGTATGCCGATTGGGGTCATAGTCAATGGCAAGATTTTTCGCTGGAACAGTTTTTCCGCGAGGATGATGAAGTTGAATATTCTTTGGATGACGCGCAAGAGATCTATCATCCATGAAACCAGGCGACATTGTTCTCATTCGATTTCCTCAGGCTGATTTACAAACAGGAAAGCTACGTCCCGCTTTGGTTATTGCTGTTGCCCCCGGTTCTCATCCCGATCTATTGCTGGCTCTGATCACATCTCGCATATATCAAGCCGTCCCCGAATTTGATGAGATCATTGACCCAACTGCTCCTGACTATGCCGATACGGGTCTGAAAGTTCGTTCAGTTGTGCGGTTAGCTCGTTTGGTGAGCGTGGAACCTTCTGTAATTAATGCACGCCTCGGTAACATTTCAACAGAACGATTACAACAAATTAGAAAAAGCCTGAGTGATTGGCTGGCAGAGTAAACAAAAACAGCCTCATAATTGGCTGTTACCCATGCTTTATGGCTTTTGGCCTCTTCCATAAGCGGCAAAACCATCACAGAAAAAGGAGGGTTGTTTGAAAATCCAGATTTATACGATGCAAACGGTTGAGGAGGCGCGGGCGGCGGTGGCGGTGGGTGTCAATCATGTTGGCATTACGCCGAGCCATTTGGGGCTGCCGGGTGAGGTGGACTATGAGACGGCGCGGGCGATTGTGGAGGCGGTGGGGGAAACGGCCGTTTCCGTAGCCCTCTCCGTCGAATCAGATTTAGAGGCGATTGAAAGGATGGTAACGGCCGTTCGTCCTGGCATCTTGCACCTCTGTGGGCTGGAAAACACCCTCCCGCCCGATGCCGTGCGGGTGCTGCGGGGGCGGTTGCCCAATTTGCCCATCATGCAAGCCATCTCCGTGGCCGGGCCAGAGGCCATAGATGTGGCCTTGGCCTATCAGGATGTGGCTGAGTACCTGATTCTGGACACGCAAGCACCCGATATTGCCGGGATTGGAGCCTCAGGCAAAACGCATGATTGGGGCGTGAGCCGCGAGATTGTGCGCCAGGTACGGATACCCGTCATCCTGGCTGGCGGGCTGTCGCCGGAGAATGTGGCCGAGGCGATTCGGGTGGTGCAGCCCTGGGCTGTAGATTCGCTGACGCATACAAATCGGCCGTTGTCGGGCGGCGGTTTCCGCAAAGACCTTGACCGCATCCGTCAATTTGTGCTGGCGGCGCAAGGGGCATCTTAACAAGAATCATGTCACAAGTGATTGTTCTCGGCGATGCCTGCGTAGATATGGTCATCCATTTGCCCGATCATCGCGCCGGCCCACCTGATTTAACCCACTCTGCCCCGCAGCTATTTGGCGGGGGATCAGGGGCAAATGTGGCGGTGGCTCTGGCGCGGCTGGGCGCGGCGGTGATGATGGTGGGGGCGGTAGGGGACGATGGTTACGGCCGTTGGCTGTGTGAAGATTTGAGCCGCGAGGGAGTTGATGCCAAGGGGGTCTGTCCGGTTCGTGATGCCTTTACCCCGATGGTCATGGCACTGATTGAACCGAACGGGGAGCGGCTGGTCGTAGTTTGGCCGCCAGAAGGGGGCGCACACCATCACCTACAAGCTGAGGCGATTAACCCTGCCTGGATCACGGCGGCAGCTTGGCTGCACACGACGGGTCTGTGTCTGCGGGAATCGCCCACCCGCGAGGCGGTGCTATTTGCCATGCAACAGGCACGGGAGGCCGGTGTGCCAGTGTCGCTTGACCTGAACATGCGTTTGGAGCTGTGGGGGCTGGACGATGAAACGCGCCGAGTGTTTGAGCGGGCGATTGCTTTGTCAGATTTTGTTTTGGGCAATGGGGAGGAAGAAATACGGCCGTTAACGGGTGCCGATTCGGTGGAGGCTGGGGCAAAACAGCTTGGTGACGGTCAGCGCATTGTGGTGGCGCGGCAGGGCAGCCAGGGCGCATTGGTAGCCACACCGCAGGAGACGTTCCATGTGCCTGCTTTTCAGGTAGAGGTGGTAAACACATTGGGCGCAGGGGATGCGTTCAACGGTGGTTTCATCGCCGCTTGTCTAGCAAAGGTGGGCATAAAGGAAGCAGTAAGGTGGGGCAATGCGGTAGCCGCACTAAACATTAGTCACGATGGCGCACGTAGTTTACCTTCGCTGGCAGATTTGCAATGCTTGCTCGGCACAACCACGCCTTGATGGCAGTGCGCTTAAAATACCGCCGCTCGCGGCAGATTTTGGGTCAGCAACTGCTCAGCTTGGTGACGAAGGTTAGGCATCGTTTTAGGCAGCCCCACACGCCCGACCAGAAATTGGGCAGAGATCGCGCCATAGGTGGCGGCTGTTCGCGCCTCCTGGCTTTTTAGCCAACCCATGCAAGCCCCCGCGCTATAGCTGTTGCCTGCACCCGTCGGATCAACCACATCAACAGGTACGGCGGGAATGTGGCAGAAAGTATGGTGGATGCTATCCCAAGCATACGACCCATGCTGCCCGTGCCGCACCGTTACCATTTGTGGCCCCAGCTTTGACCAGTAGCGCAACACTTCTTGGGGATCGCCACTGCCAGCCATGCCGCTGGCCGTCGGCCAATCAGGGGAAACGATGTCCACCTGCTGGATTAAGGACAACATTTGGTCGCGGTTATGCCACGTTTGATAATCAATAATCGGTTCCAGCGAAAACAGCGTCCCTTGCTGGCGCAAGCGCATCGCGTCTTGCACCATTGGCTCGTCATAGAATTCGGTGATGAGGTGGATGGCGCGGGGCTGCTGATAGCTTGGGGGGATGGGCAATTTTTGGGCGAGTAGTTTGAACCAGTCTTCGCGCTGAAACGGCCGTTTATCCGCCCTCCCCTCCTCACTTGCCAAATATTCATTTTCATCATAAAGCATCGTGCCACGCGGCGTGGGAATATCGGCAAACCTGACCCAGCCAGTTAGATCAACGTCCAGATCATGGAGTGTTTGCACATGCTCTGGCGCAATATCCTCGCCCGACCGCGACAAAAAACCAACCGAATCATGCCAAAGCCGCGCCCCAAAAAGAGCTTGCGGCCCGCCGCCACCCAAAACATTGCGTACAATCTGCCCGTTTTGCAAGCGAATATCGTCAATGATAATTTTGCCGTAAATCAGAATATCAATGGGTTGCATAGAGTAGCTCAATGGAGATTAGAGATTGGAGATTGAACCAATTTCTAATCCCCAATCTCTATTCCAAACTACGCACAATGTCCATGTAATCACGCACCGCTTGTGCGTCAATTGAGGTACCCCACCCACCTGGCTCGAAGGCCGAGCCGACAAAGGCACCATCGGCCTTGGCTAAACGGCGGGCGGCGTTTTCGTGGTTGGTGTAGCCGCCCAAAATGACGGGCAGGTTGGGCATGGCGGCTTTGATGTCGTGGATTTGTTTGAGGTTGGTTTCTTCGTCAGCGTGGGCAACTTCAACGGCATCGGCACCGGCATTAACGGCCGTTCGTGCCACCGCCGCCACCGATTTCTCTTCCCCATGCCATTTAAAATGCATCCCGTCCACCTCCGCAATCAGCTTAATATGCGTGGCGTTGATGCTCTGGCGATAGCGCAAAAACTCAATCGGCCTGGCCTCGATCATCCCCCAGGGCGAGAGCGATTGGCCGACAAGGGCAAAACAGCGCAAAAAAGAGCCGCCCGAAACTTTGGCAACAGCCACCGAAGCCTGAAGCGCATTAGTCATGATCTGCACCCCAATCTGGAAATCAGGGCGCGTCGCTTGGGCAATGGCTCGCACAATGTTGCCCACACCCACCACCCGCGCATAATCGGCTGCGTCATTCGTAGGATAAACCCGTTCCACTGTTTGCACCAGGCAGCCGGCCGCCCCACCCTCGTCTAGTGCCTTCGCATCACGCAGTGCCCGCTCAAACGTTGCTTCGTAACTCCCTTCTTCGTAAAACGGTGTTCCCGGCATCGCGCCCAAATGCACCATACCAATAATCGTCTTTTTCTTGCCCAAATCCGCAAAAATCCTCTCTGCCATGCTTACCTCTCCTGAATTTGTTTTGCCCTATCTTGGCAAATCCCACCGTCGCAGATATAACGCTTTCATATCACTCTGTCAAGGAAAAGATGAAAAAACGGCCGTTTCGGGATACATCTGGCTGATGCCGCCCCACTCCTTCGCGGGTAAGAGCAAGATTTCGGCTGTTGCTAATCCACTTGGCGCACGGTACCGCCCCGTAACTCAATTTGCATGACCGCAGGAATAAACAACCCGCATACCGCCATAAGCGTGCAGAGCAGCCCCCCAAACAAAAACCACACCTGAATAGAAAATCGGTCGGCTACCGGCCCGGCAATCAGTAGCCCAATGGGCACTATCACCGAACCGACGCTGCT
>JAGQGA010000172.1 GCA_020432595.1 Anaerolineales bacterium
ATTGAGGCGTTGACGCGGGCGATGGCGCTGGATTTAGCTCCCTACGGGGTGCGTGTCCACAGCCTGGTGCCTGGCTCCATTGACACCGCCAATTTGGACGAGGCGACGCGGCGGCAGCGCGGCGAAAACATCCCGCTGGGGCGGGTGGGCGACCCCGACGAACTGGCCGGGCCAGCCCTGTTCCTGGCTTCCGACGATGCCCGCTATATGACCGGCCACTGCCTGTATGTGGACGGGGGGATGCTGGCGCAGCAGCGATCAACGGCCGTTGATATTTTTCCCCTTAGTCGTTTTCCTAAAATCTAACGTAGAGACGCAAAATCTTGCGTCTCTACCAATAAACATATGACCCAATCCTACCGCGCCGGTGCCGATATTGGCGGCACATTTACCGATATTATTGTTGTGAATAGCGAAACCGGAGCCTTTGCCATTGGCAAGGTGCTAACCAGCACCGACGACCCTTCCCGCGCCGTCGAAGAGGGGCTGGCCGACACCCTCAGCCGCTTTGGGGTGACGGCCGACGAAGTGCAGCACCTCATTCACGGGACGACGCTTGTCACCAATGCCATGATTGAGCGCAAGGGGGCAAAAACTGCCCTGCTGACCACCCAGGGGTTCCGCGATGCCGTGGAAATTGGGCGGGAGACGCGCTATGACCTGTATGATTTGATGCTGGAGCAGCCGCGCCCGCTGGTGCCGCGCTATTTGCGCTTTGACGTGCCGCAGCGCACCCTCTCCGACGGCGAAAGCTATGAGCCGCTGGACGTGGATTATGTCGAGCGACTAACGGCCGAATTAGCGGCCAACGGCATTGAGGCGATTGCCATCAGCTTTCTCCACAGCTTCACCAACCCGGCCGATGAACGGGCGGCGCGGGCGGCGGTGGCGCGGGTGGCTCCCCACCTGCGCGTTTCCATTTCGTCGGACGTGGTGCCGGAAATTCGGGAGTTTGAGCGCACTTCGACGACGATTGCCAACGTTTATGTGCAGGCATTGGTGGAGAAATATGTGCGGCAACTGGAGAACCGGCTGGCGGCACTGGGGTTTGCGGGTAATTTTTATTTGATGTTGTCGAGTGGGGGGATTGCGACGGTGGAAACGGCCGTTCTTCACCCCGTCCGCCTGCTGGAATCTGGCCCTGCGGCCGGTGCGTTGGCCGCCAACGCCTACGGCATCGCCAGCGGCCACCCCGACCTCATCTCCTTTGACATGGGCGGCACGACGGCCAAAATTTGCGTCATAGACAAAGGGCAGCCGCTCATTGCCCACCAATTTGAGGTAGACCGCATCTACCGCTTCAAAAAAGGGTCGGGGCTGCCCATCAAAATCCCAGTCATCGAACTGATTGAAATTGGCACCGGCGGCGGTTCGATTGCGCGGGTAGACGCGCTGGGGCTGCTCAAAGTCGGCCCCGATTCGTCCGGCGCGGATCCTGGCCCCGTTTGCTATGGGCGCGGCGGCGAAGAGCCAACCGTCACCGATGCCAACCTGATTTTGGGCTATCTCGACCCCGCCTACTTCCTGGGTGGTCGCATGACGCTTGACATGGAAAAGACGCGGCAGGTGATTCAGCAAAAAATTGCCGACCCACTGGGGCTGTCGCTAGAAGAAGCGGCGTGGGGCATTCACCAGATTGCCAACGAAAACATGGCAAATGCGGCTCGCGTCCACGCCCTGGAGCGGGGCAAAGACCCGCGCCGCTTCCCGCTGTTTGCCTTTGGCGGCGCTGGCCCGGTCCACGCCTACCGCATCGCCCTGTCGCTGGGGTCGCCACTGCTGCTGGCTCCGCTAGGGGCGGGGGTGATGAGTACCGTCGGCTTTTTGTCCGCTCCGCTGGCGTTTGATTTTGTCCGCTCGTGGGCGGTGGAACTGCGCGAAATTGATTGGGCGCGGGCCAATGGGTTGCTGGGCGAGATGGAGGCGGAGGGGGAAACGCTGCTGGTCAATTCTGGCGTGGTGCCGGCCGACATTAGCCACCGACGGGAGGTGGATATGCGGTATGTGGGGCAGGGGCATGAAATTCGGGTGCCGCTGCCGACCGAAACGCTGACCGAAGCAACCATTCCAGCACTCAAAGCGGCGTTTGACAAGGTGTATCAGGAGCTATATGAACGGCTGGGGCCGCCGGTGCCGCTGGAAATTATTAACTGGCGGGTGGTGTCGGCCGGCCCTGCCCCCGATGTGGCACTGCAAATTGAGGCCAGCGACGGCGCAAACACCCCCGCTTTCGCGGGGGCGGCCGACACGCAAAAAGGAACGCGCCCGGCCTACTTCCCGGAACTGGGCGGCTTTGTTGAGACCCCCATCTATGACCGCTACCGGATGCGGCCGGGGATGGCGTTTACCGGTCCGGCGATTGTGGAGGAGCGGGAGTCTACGGTGATTGTGGGTGGAAACGGCCGTTGTTCCATTGACGCGCATCATAATTTGGTGATTGAGCTGGTGACTGAAAGTTGAACTAATTTTGACAGGACGAACAGGATTTGGCATGATTTTCAAGGATAATCCTGAAAAATCATGTCAATCCTGTCGAAAACTCCGAAACGCTTTTTGGAACATGAAAATTTGTTATTTTGCAGAAACCGATACGCTATATGTTCAGTTCAATGAGAAAGAGGTTGTGGAAACGCAGGAATTAAATAAAAACACGCTGTTAGACTTGGATGCAGAAGGCAATTTGGTGGCGATTACGCTGGAACACGCTCGTGAAACGGCCAATATTTTTGATTTTTCCTTCCAACAAGCTGCTGTGCCTGCGTTGCAGGAGGGGTAGATGGTGTATTGTTAGGTCTTGGAAGGAATTAGCACGCGGGTTGGAGGCTTTATGTCTTGCTTTTTTCGTGTGATCTTCTTGGTATGCCTTGCAGGGATTGTTTCGGCATGTGCTCCTGTAGCAGTTGAAATCCCGACTATCAGTCCAACGGCTGAAATTGCCGTTGCCCCAACACAGGTACAGACGGCGACAGCCGTTGCAACGGCATTGTCCGTTGCAACGGTATTGCCTACGGTAACAATGCTTCCAACGGATACGCCGATTCCTTTGCCAACTTTTACCGTTACCTCGACCAATACCCCATCCCCAACTGTTACGCCTCTCCCTCCTCCTTCTTGCCCAGAGCCAAGTACAGTTGCACCGTTTGCTCTTCCACCCAATGTTGTAGAACTCAAAACGGCGATATTGGATTTTGTGAATAAGGGTGGGCAGTGGGATGTTTTGTTGGCATTGTTGGATGAGTTGGAAATTGAGCATGATGCCATTCAAGCGGATATGGATGGGGATGGGTTGATGGAAACGGCCGTTTATGTTCAATTAGCTGACGAGGATGGCACACCACATCACGCATGGTGGGTGCTTCGGTGTAGCTACACTAACGAATATAAGGTCATTTATGAGTTACAAGGTAACTGGGCCTTTCATCGTTATTTCATTGCTGATGACTTAAATAATGATGGCCGTTCAGAGATTATAGAAGTTGGTGGTTTTGCTGGTTCAGCCTGCCATCTTGAACCTCGTGTGTGGTCATGGCAAGCTGCAGGTATAGTGGACTTATCTCCAGACCACCTTGAACTTGAACTTGGCTGTACTTCTGATGATCGTGTTGTTTTGCGGGACATGAATGGGGATGGTGTCAAAGAGATGATTTTAGCCGGGGAAACAGGAGGGCATCTGAGTGATGCTCCTGCACGCGGCATTACCCAGACTTTGACCCTTCAAGATAGTAGGTACAAATTGGAAAGCACATCGTTTGCTTCGGCAGACCTGCGAATTCATGTTCTTGATGACGCACAAAGGGCACTGGATGCTGGAGATTTGCCTTCGGCTGTAGTGTATTATACTCAAGCTGCCTATCAGGAAATGATAACAGCGCAATCATATCTCCTGTTGTTTCCACATGTGTTGGAGGATATTCCTGAGGCGGATAGTTACCAAAAGGGGTTTGCCCTTTTTCGTTTATTTGTGATCCAATTGGCAACGAAAAATGAAGAAGAAGCGGGGCTTGTTTTGATGGATATTGATACTCAATATCTGGAAAACACGCCTGGCCATGAATTTGCCATCCTAGCACACATTTTTAAGGATGCGTTTGCAGAAGAAGGGAATCGAGGGAAAGCTTGCCTTCAGGTTGTGGCATACATTGCCGACCACTATGAAAATCAAGACCCTCCGCTAACCAGTCATTTTTATTGGGGGGACGATATTGCCTCCTATGGAACACCGCATTCTTTTTGCCCTGTTTTTAACGTGAACGCGCTACCGTGAACTATGGAGTTAAGATGCTGGAAAAACCAAACATAGCAGATGCAGATATTGTGGCTGCCTGCGTGGGGCGTATGGGCTGGATGTGGCGCAGGTGGTGTTTTTGCCGCTGGGGGCGGACGCAAATACGGCCGTTTTCACGTTAGCCAGCACCACAAGTTGTCCCTTACCAGATGAGTTCAACAGGGTAACTGGCAAAAGCAGCGTCTTTGCTAATCAATGGCAACTTCTTGGTGATTGCCTGGGCAATCAGTAAACGATCAAATGGGTCTCGATGATGAAATGGCAGTGTGATCAACTGTGTCAAAGTATCCATGTCAATGGGTATGATTTCTATTTCGTTGGCCGCGAGTTGGGTGGGAATGAGCGTTTCAAATGGTTGCTGCAAGGTTAATTTCTGGAGGCTTACTTTGAGGGCAATTTCCCAAAGCGAGACAATGCTCAAGCAAATTTCGTTATCAATGTTGGTGATGAGTTGTTTGGCGACGGGGGATAAGCGGCTGTCACCGCCAATAAACCAGAGGAAGGCGTGGGTATCTAGCAGAAAGCGCATGGCTACATGTATTCCTCAAAGTCAGCGAGGGGTTCATCAAAATCATCGGCCATTTGGATTAACCCTTTAGCACTGCCAAATTGACGCTGGCGTTTGGCTGGCACAATAGGCAGCAGCTTGGCAAACGGCCGTTTATTCTTGAAAAGAATGACCTCTTCCCCATTGGCGACCAGATCAAGGAGCTTCATAAATTGTTCGTTCGTTTCTTGTAATTCAACTTGCATCATGGTATTTACCTTTGCAGGGGTGATCCCTAACTTATGATGACCTTCATAACAACAAGTATAACATGGATTTAATGTGATGTTGGAAAAACCAAACATAGCAGATGAAGATATTGTGGCTTGCCTGCGTGGGGCATATGGGCTGGAGGTGGCGCGGGTGGTGTTTTTGCCGCTGGGGGCGGATTAAGACCTGCCACTCCCCCCAGCGATACCGCCGCCCGGCAAATGGTGCTGCCGCCCAGCCACGCCAGCACCAAGCGGTGGCTGCTAATGTATGACAACGTAGACCAGCTTATGGCGGCGCAGTTGCGCCCCTATTGAATTGACTAAAAATGATGACCAACAACCGCACTGTTTACTGTTTACTATTTACTGTTTACTTCCTGACCGGCTGCGTAGTGGGAGTGGAAACCAACATCGCGCAGCCAGCGGCCGTTATCCCCTCTGGCGACCGCGCTATCGTGGATTTTGTCATTGACGGCGACACCGTTGATGTGCTGCTGGACGGCGAAAGCTACCGCGTGCGCTACATTGGCGTAGACACGCCGGAACGGGATGAGCCGTTTTATGCTGAGGCCACGGCGGCGAACCGTGCCCTAGTAGATGGGGCGGAGGTGATTTTGGTGCGTGATGTGTCGGAAACGGATCAATACGGCCGTTTACTCCGTTATGTCTACTTACCTAATGGCACCTTTGTCAACGCCGAACTCGTTGCCCAAGGATATGCCCGCGTTGTCACCTTCCCGCCCGACGTGGCACAGGTAGACTATTTTTCTGATCTGCAAGCCACGGCGCGGGAGCAGGGGCTGGGGTTGTGGGGGCAGTCTGATCTGTCGGCCGGCGCGGTGTGTGATTGCAGCGGCAACCATTACAACTGCGCCGACTTTGCCAGCCGCGCCGATGCCCAGGCCTGTTTTGACTACTGCATGGCCGAAGTCAACGAAGATGTCCACCATCTAGACGGTGGTGGGGATGGGCTGGTCTGTGAATCGCTGCCGTAGCAGATTTGATTACGGAACCTACCCTGACGACAAAGCGGTCGGGTTTGTGTAATACACGCCCGTTTCTGCATCTTCCCCCGGCCAAGGATCCGAACATTTCCAGGCTGCATCAAAGGTGCCGATCTGAAGCTGAGTGCCACGCAGGAACAGCCACTTCATCCGCTCCTTTTGGTACGCTGTGGCATGTGCCCCCGCTTCGTTTAGCCCATCTTTCGTGGCCTGCCACTGCTTGATAGAAAACGGATCGATCCATTGCTCGACCCATTCTTTCTGCAAGGGGGCAAGGCTGGTGGGCTTTTCGCGCTGGTAACGCTCACCAAAAGTATAGGGAAAGGCGTAACAAACGTACAGAGCGGCGCAAATATCCCCAAAGCTGCCTTCATAAGCCGTGCGGATCCAAAAATTATCCAGCGCATCACGCGCCGGCCGTGCCGCCCAGCGTGATTTAGCCTGTTCACCCACCTTAGCCAGCGTCCTGAGTTCCACCCGCGTCTCGGAAGCCCGCCGGTTGTATTCCAACTGGTACGCCACCCACGGGTTGTTTGGCGGCACTTTGGGAAACACCATCTCCGTCACATATTCGCTCAGATAGGGCAAATCCTGAATCAACCAATATTCAAACTGCGCCTCGGTCAGCGTACCCGCAAACAAAGCATCCATCCACGGATGGTGCAAATATTTTTCCCGCCACACTGGGCCAGCAAACGCAACACATTCATCGAGAAATGTCATCAGCTTCTCCTTGGGATATTTTTTACAAGCTCTGCTGCCGCATGAACGGCCGTTGCCTGATGTGGCAGCAACTCATGCCCACCATGGAAGGCAATAGCTTCGGCAAATGGGTCAATGACCCCCGTTTGGATGCCCGAAAGCTCTTCAATAACGGCCAGCCCCAGAAAAGGAACATGAGCCGGCGAATAACCACCTTCATGTACCAGCGCCAACCGGCCGCCACAAAGCACTTCGGCCGCCGCTTTCACCCTTTTTGTCATCTCCCGGAACGTTTCCCCGTCACACATCATGCGAGCCAGGGGGTCAAAACCACCGGCATCAAAGCCTGAGGAGACAAAGATAAAATCGGGGTTGAAGGCGTGCAAGGCCGGAATCACCACCGTGTCCATGGCATAAAGATAGGCCGCGTGGCCTGACCCGGCCGGAATGTTGACATTGATATTGGCTCCTTGCCCCGCCCCGGCCCCGTTTTCTTCCAACTTGCCCGAATTAGGCGGGTAGGTTCCCGCCTGATGTAGCGAAATGGTCAACACATTGGGATCATCATAAAAAATGTTTTGCGTTCCATTGCCATGATGCACATCCCAATCTATGGTCGCCACACGGGCCACGCCGCGAACCTCACGAACATATTGAATGCCAACCGCAACATTGTTGAAAATGCAGAACCCATACCCCGTATCTGGCTCGGCATGGTGGCCGGGCGGGCGCACAAGCGCGTAGCCGTTGTCAACTTCGCCATCCAAAATGGCATCTACCAGTGCCAGCAGCCCACCGGCGGCAAGGCAAGCGATGTGGTAGCCGCCTTTGGCAAAGGGGGTGTCGCCTCCGGCATCCCCGCCGTCCGCCTCGCTCAACGCTTGAATATGCTGGATATACCGGCGGGTATGCACCCGCGCCAAATCGTCCTCGGTTGCCATGCGCGGTTTGATGCTGGTTAGCTGCTCTGTTACCCCCAGCACGTCCAGCAAATTCTTGAAACGCCGCTTTGTGTCCTCGTGTTCAACGTGAACATGAGGCTGGATGGGACTCATGCCCCCGGCAGGGAGGAAGCTGGCATGTGATCCTGTATCATGCCACATATACCGTTCGTGCCACACAAATCCTGTCGTCATCGTTTTTCTCCAATCAAAATCTGGGAGACCAAGTTTGTGACCCAGTTCCTCAGGATCATATTCTGCATGACAACAGGCGTTGTGGCAAAAAGCGATGCCCCGGAGTTCACAAACGGCCGTTAATCATAAAAAAACGGCCGTTTTCCCTCCACCTGCCAAACAAAATCTCTTTCTTGGGGGAATCGTGCCAAACAAGTAAAATCCCCCCTATGATAAAAACCACCTCCCTCGACTTTAGTGACCCGCTGATTCAAGCAAATCCGTATCCCCATTATGCCCATTTGCGACAAGAGATGCCGGTATGTTGGAACGGCCGTTCCTGGCTCATCAGCCGCTACGACGACATCGTTACCCTGCTCAACGACCCCCGCATGTCCTCCGCCCGCACCGAACAAACCTTCGCCGTGCTGCCTCCCGACGTGCAAGAAGAGCTAACCCCCCTCCGCACCATTTTGGGCAGCCGAATGCTCCTTAGCGACCCCCCTCAGCACACCCGCCTCAAAGCCATCGTCGCCAAAGCCTTCACCCCCCGCATGATCGAAGGTCGCCGCGCCCGCATCGAGCAAATTTGCCACGGCTTTATTGACGAAGTGAGCGACAGCGGCACCATGGACGTGATGGCCGACGTAGCGACCAAACTCCCCGGCTGGGCCATCACCGACATTCTCGGCGTACCCTACGAAGATCAACCCCGCTTCACCCGCTGGGCGCGGGATCAGGTGCTCATTTATGACCGCGCCGGAACCACTCAAGACCGCGTGGGCGTGATGCGGCAGGGGCAAAAAAGCATGTTGGAGATGAAAGAATACCTCGAAGTCATCATCGAGCAGCGCCGCCATGACCCACAAGACGATCTCATCACCGAACTGGTGCAGGCCGAGGAACAGGGCGACCGCCTTTCCCGCGACGAGCTGTTTGGCATGTGCGTGGCCCTGCTGGTCGGCGGCAACAACTCCACCGCCCACCTCATCGGCAACGCCGTCCTCACCTTTGCCCGCCACCCCGACGCGCTGGCGCAGCTTTTGGCGCAGCCCGAACTAATTGCCCCCGCCACCGAAGAAGTGATGCGCTACGACAGCCCAGTGCAAGTGACCAGCCGCGTCGTGAAGGAAACAATGGACTTTCAGGGGGAGACGTTTGAGGCAGGGCAGGGTGTTTTGGTGCTGTTCGGCTCCGGCAACCGGGATGAGGCGCAATTTGCCAGCCCCACCGAATTTGACATGACGCGCCACCCCAACCGCCACCTCACCTTTGCCCACGGCCCCCATTTTTGCCTCGGCGTTTCCATTGCCCGCACCGTTTCCCAAGTCGGCATTTTGACGCTGCTCCAGCGGTGCCGCAATCTGCAGCTTATCAACGAGCAGGTGGAGTGGCTGCCGGGCTTCGCTTTTCG
>JAGQGA010000173.1 GCA_020432595.1 Anaerolineales bacterium
GGGTGGGGATGGTAAGGGCGTGGGAAACGGCCGTTATCATCCCCACACTCGGCGTCGTCCCCCCCTCAGCCAAATTATCGCACAGTTCCACCCGCGCCGCCCCGCCTCCCTCCGCCGCCAGCGCCGATGCCAAGTCAGTCAGGCAAATTTCGATCTGTGTCATCTATCACCATACTGAACATGGTCACAAAGTTACATTTCTTTGCATCCAAGTAACAAGTCGCAAGTGGCAAGTTTTATCGGCAAATGAAACTTGCCACCTGTTACTTGCCACTTGTTACTTACCCCAACAAAAAAGCTGCCGCTTGGGGCGACAGCTTTGATTGTAGCTGGATTCAACAGAAATGTTAGGAGCAGCCGTGGCAGTTACCGGCGTTCCAAACGTCGTTGCCACCCTGAACGGCCGTATTTCCGGCAAAGCTGCTGTTAATCAGGCTCATCGTCCCTTCATTGTTGACACCGCCGCCAAACGCCCCGGCGCGGTTGTTGGTAAACGTCGAACCCTTGATCTTGGCAATATCGTGGTTATCAATTGCCCCACCGTTGCCCAAACCGGTACTGTTGCCATCGAAGGTGCAGTTGGTCACAATAATTTGGCCGCTCAGGTTGCGAATCGCGCCGCCAGCACCCAGGGCTGAATTGTGGCTAAACAGACAGTTGGAAATGCGAATGGTGCCGCTGGTGTTGTCAATGCCGGTTCCGGCAGCATACGAGTTGTTATTTAGGAATTGGTCATCTTCTGACACCACCACCCCCTGCTCGGCGTTGTTGATGACCCCAACGGCACCGTTGCCGTTTTGATAGACATTGGCACTGCTTCTGACCGTGCCGCCATTGTTAAAAATTGCCATACCGATCACGGCATTCATGCCTGTGAAGCGGCTGCCGGTAACGGTCAACTGCCCCATTTCGTTAAAGATGCCACCGCCACGGTAAACGCCCTGATAATGGCTAAATTGGCTTTGGGCAACGGTTATGTTGCCGTTGTTGTTAAAAATAGCGGCTCCATTCGTAGCGTTGTTGTTGAGAAAGTCTACGTTGATTGCTTCCACATTGCCGCCATTGTTGTAAATGCCGCCGCCTTGTTCAGTGGGAATGGGGCCGTTGGTGTTGTTGTGCAGCGCCGCATTTTGCAGCTTCAGCGTGCCGCCGTCGTTATAAATGCCAGCGCCTTGGGTGCCGGTGCCGTGCTGTAGGGTAACGTTGTTGAGTTCGGCATAGACACCGGGCTGCACGACCACCACTGGCCCCAGAAAATAGCCGTCAATGATGCTGGCGGCTGGAGCCACCCCGTTGATGATAACGTTGTGGTGCAGGATGAGGTTTTCATTAAAAGTGGCGGCTGCCAAGCTAATTTCGGTGCAGTTGGGGTCATTAACGGCCGTTTGTATCGTAGGGTACACCGCGCTGGGCACTGAGCAATTCGCCGCAAACGTCGCTACGGGTGCCACGCCCCAAAGCGCAACCAGTAGGCCAATCAGTGCTAAAAAGAGTTTGGAGGGTGTTTGAAAAAAAGATAAAGACTTCATTGGATTTTCCGTTCCTCTTATATAAATCAGTACCAAAGTAATGGTACCACAGTACTAATAATAAAGAAGGAGTGTTAACAAACGGATTACAATCCAATGAAGAACCTGCCAGGAAATTTATGTTAAGTTATTATGTCGGGCTAAGAAGTTTTGACTTGAAAAAAGGCTTGATTGCCTACTTCGGCAAGCGATAAACCGCCCGTCTACAAAATGGCACCCGGCAAATCGGGCTTGGGGAGCGCACACCGACAAATCTAGCCCGATAAATCGGGCATCGTTCTGTAGCCCGGCGGCTCAGTGCCAAGTGTTATGTTTCCGCCGGAGCAAAGAAAACAAGTATGTCGAGTATTTCCTCAATGCTGTGGAAATAATGTTCATCGTGAGCGGCGACAAAAACGATGCTGCCGGCCTGCACCGACTGGTTTTCCCCGGCCACATAAATCTGCCCGCGCCCGCTGACGATGTAGTACACTTCATCTTCGTTGTGCGGCTGCTGTGGGTCTGCGGCTCCCACCTCCAAGGTGTATAGCCCCATGCTCATGGAGGGGACGCGCAAAAATTCCAGATACAGCTTGCCAGCATCAGCCCGCTGCTGGATGAGGTCGTTTGTTTCAAAAGCAATCATCTTGTTAGGTCATTGGCTCCGTTGTCCAGACCGAGCCAATGTTTAGTTGAAGGAAGCCAGCAGGGTGTTGCGGGTGTGGGGGGAGATGCAGGAAACGGCCGTTAAAAACCCCTCCACCTCCTCCACCGCCCCTGCTACTGCCAACTGCCGCCACTGCCACAGCGCCTCGGCAATTTCCGCCCGCTGCTCCAACAAATAGTTAAATTGGGCATCGCAAGCGGGGATGGGCGGTGGATAAAAGGCAATTTCGTCGGCAATCCGCTGCTTTTCCGCTAACAATAGCACTTCTACCTTTTGCCATATCGTTGGTAAGTCACTTACAAACATCTTGTGCCTTCCTTCAAAATGGGACGCGGACAAACACGGCCGAACACGAATGAATCTGGGCAATCTGCGAAATCTTTGATTTACCGCCCCATTGCATGATATTCCGGGTTAGGGAGCATTCCTGTAGCCGAGGCCAGCCGATTGGTGAAGTTGTACATGGCCGCAATTTCGGCAATGTCAAAAATTGCCTGCTCGGAAAAGCCCATGCTTTTGAGGTGCTCAATGTCGGCCGGGCTACAGTCGCGGGGATGGCTGGTGATTTTGACAGCGTAGTCGAGCATGGCCGTAGTGCGCTCATCCAAACCAGCCCGCTGATAATCAAAGGTGATGCGGTCGCCCAGCACCGGATTTTCCAAATGGCGGCGCAGGTCGGCACCGTGGCTGACCAGACAGTATAGGCAGCCATTTTCAGCCGACACCACCACGCTAATCATCTCCCGCTCCGCCAACGTTAGTTCCGATTCACCCTGGGTTAGCTCGCGGAAATGATTGAACCAGTGGCTAAAGTGGGTGGGGCGGATCATATAGCCGCGAAAGACGTTGGGCACAAACCCCAAATATTCATACGCCTTGCTAAACAATTTGCGAAAGCTGGGGTCAAGCTGCTCGTCATTGGGCAGGGTAAACCAGCTAATTGGCTCGTCGGTTTCCATAAAGTTGATCATTGTTATACTCCTCTTAAAAATGGGACACGGACGAACACGGACAAACACGGAAAATCTGTGACATCTTTGATTTTTATTCTTCGTGGTGTGCCACTGCTCATGGTGTCTCCTTGGTAAATAGGAGGCAGATTCTCCTGATGTCTCTCTCTTTATCAGGAAAATCAGGTAAATCTGCGTCCTATTTTCATTTCTCTTAATCTCTCAGTCCGCAATTATACCGGTTTTGGGCTAGAATGGGGGGATGGATGCAAAGCAGAAACGATTGCAAGGCTTATTGCGGCAGATTACGCGGGTGGAGGGACGATTGGTGGGGCTGCGGCGGCAAAGTGAGCGATTAACGGCCGTTCGTCTCACCCTCTTCTTTCTCGGTGGCGTCGGCAGTGGAGCTATCTTTATCACTCTCGGTGCCGCCGTTTGGGCAGCCACCTTCCTCCTCTTTTTCGTGCCCTTTGTAGTGGCCGTGGTTGTGCATCGGCGGCTAGAGCGCAGTCTGCGGCGGCATCAAGTGTGGCTACAGCTAAAACAGCATCAGGTAGCGCGAATACGGCTTGATTGGGCGGTGCTCCCGCTGCCCACCGTGGCTGACCCGCCTGCTGACCACCCGTTTGCCCGTGATTTTGACTTGCTGGGGGCGCGTTCGCTGCATCATTTGCTGCAAACGGCCGTTTCCCACGAAGGCAGCCAGCGCTTGGCCGACTGGCTGCTCAACCCCGTGCCCGACCTTGCCACCACCCAGCGGCGGCAAAACCAGGTGCGGGAGCTGCAGGCCAAACCGCTGTTCCGCGACAAGCTTGCCCTCAACGCCCGGCTGCTGGAAGACAAAAGCGGCGGTTGGGCGGGGCAGCCGCTGCTTGACTGGCTACAGCAGCCCACCGTGCCACCGCAGACGCGCCACATCTTGTGGTTGCTGGCTGGGCTGGGGTTGCTCAATTTGGGGCTGTTGTTGGGCAACGTGCTGGCGGGTTGGGCGGCGTGGTGGGTTGTCCCCGCGCTGCTTTATGCGGCCATTTTTATGCTGGCCTCCCGTCGTTCGCAGTCACTGTTTAAGGAGGCGTGGTTTGTGGAGACGCGGCTGCGGCAATTAACGGCCGTTTTCCACCTCCTCGAAACCTTTCACCACGCTGGCTCACTGGCCGAATTGGTTGCCCCTTTGCAAACGGCCGAAAAACGGCCGTCGCATCTGCTGCGCCGTGTCAGCCGCATTGCCGCTGCGGCCGGCATTCAAAACAACCCCGTGCTGTGGCTGCTGCTCAACTTTTTCACCCCCTGGGATCTCTATTTTGCCTATCGGCTAGATCAGGCGCGGCAAACGCTGGCCGAACTGCTGCCTGGCTGGTTGGATTGCTGGTATGAATTGGAGGCGCTGGGTTCCCTGGCAAACTTTGGCTATCTCAACCCGGCCACAACTTACCCCACGTTTGTGGCCGCCAGCAGCGACGTGAGTTGTTTTGCTGCCACCCAAATTGCCCACCCACTGTTGCCTGAGGCCGGGCGCGTGGGCAACGATTTTCGCATCAAGCGCGTGGGGCAACTGTTTATCCTCACTGGCTCCAATATGTCGGGAAAAAGCTCGTTTCTACGGACGCTGGGGGTGAATTTGTGCCTGGCCTATGCGGGTGGGCCGGTGCTGGCAAACAGCTTAACGACGGCACTTTTTCGGCCGTTTGCCGCCATTCGCGTCACCGATTCGGTAGTGGATGGCTTTTCCTATTTTTATGCCGAGGTGCGGCGGCTGCGGGCGTTGCTTGATGCGCTGCAACAGCCCGGTGCACTCCCGTTGTTCTTTCTGATTGACGAAATTTTTCGCGGCACTAACAACCGAGAGCGGCTTATCGGCAGCCGCGCCTATATTCAGGCGCTGGTGGGGCAAAACGGGGTGGGGCTGATTGCCACCCATGATTTAGAGCTGGTGCAGTTGGCCGACGAGATGCCCGACATTGCCAATAATCACTTTCGGGATGAGGTGGTAGCGGGGCAAATGGTGTTTGATTACACCCTGCGCCCTGGCCCCTCTCCCACTACCAACGCCCTCAAAATCATGCGGCTGGCGGGGCTGCTGCCAGAGGGGAGTGGGGAAATTGGGCTGGGTTAATGGGGTGGTTTGGGTGGGAGTGGCAAATTTGATGCGTAGTGCGTAGTGCGTGGTGCGTGCTGTTTACGCACCACGCACCACGCACTACGTTAGAAGCCAAAAAGAGCCTTTGCCGTCACGCTTGCTGCGCCAAAATTTGCGCCACAATGGGTTCGATGGCTTGGGCGGGGCGGCTGTTGGCGGTGGGCGGGGCAAGGATGATGAGTTCGACACCGCATTCGCCGCACAGCGTCAGCAGCATTTCTAAACCGGAGCGGGAGAGGCGGTCGTGGCTGGAAAGCACGACCCGGTCGAGCTTGTAGGCACAAATTGCTTTGATGAGCGACACCAAACCGGGCAAACGGCCGTTTTCCGCGCTGGCCGTGTCGGAAAAAACAAGCGGTTTCCAGCCCCGTTCCTGGCAATAGGCGGCGAGTCGTTGAAGTTGTTCGTCAAGCTGGTTGGCTTCGGAAACATCCATGACGCGGGCATAAACGGCCGTTGTCTCCCCCACCTTTCTCTCTTCGATGGGCTGCCCCACCAGCCGCTGCAATTTTGCCAGGTCATAGCGCCGGTGTCCGGCTGGCGTGCGTTCCGCCTTCAGCTTCCCCTCCACATCCCAGCGCCGCAGGGTGGTAATAGACACGCCCAAAATCTGAGCCGCTTTTGCAATTGAAACATTCATAAGTTTATCTCGCCAATATCGTGTCAACAGCCACAATTTTAACCAGTTGTGCCGCTATAAAACCAGTTGCGCCAAAATTGCATACTTTTTGCGCCACATTTTGTACCATGCCCCCAATCGCTTCCCCCAAAGCCACCGCTTGGGGGAAGGCATGAGAGGTGTCTATGACTACAATAACAAGACGTGGCTTTTTGCGTGGGCTGCTGCAACCGCCATTTTCGCAAAGTTTGCCAGTGGTGATGGTGGGGGGAAAAACGGCCGTTTCTGCCGACCCCATTCACCACCTCCTCAACCGCATTAGCTGGGGGCCGCGCCCCGATGAAGTGGCGCAGGCACAGGCCGTGGGCTACGCCGCCACGCTGGAGAGCCAGCTTGACCCCGACAGCATTGACGACAGCGAAGCCGAAGCGCGGCTGGCCGACCTCCCCATTTTGCATCTGAGTCGCCACGACATTTACCGGCTGGAAAACGATTACCGGGTGTGGCAAATGCTGCTGCGCGGCATGATTGCGCGAGCCGTTAGCAGCCGCCGCCAACTGCTGGAGCGGATGGTGGAGTTTTGGTCTGACCATTTCAACATTTCGGCCGAAGGGTTTGCCAACGAGTACGTGGCGTTCCAGCGGGACGTAGTGCGACCGCACGCGCTGGGCAACTTCCACGATTTGCTAATTGAGACGGCCAAAAGCCCGGCCATGCTGCAATATTTGGATAATTATGTCAACGTAGCTAAACATCCCAACGAAAATTATGCGCGGGAACTGCTGGAACTGCATACGCTGGGGGTGGATGGGGACTACAGCGAAACGGACGTCAAGGAAGTGGCGCGGGCGTTTACCGGCTGGACGGTAGCCAACAAGACGCGCACGGGCTTTTATTTTGAACCCTACAATCACGATACCGGGGTGAAACGGGTGTTGGGCCACACGCTGCCGGCCGACCGGGGGATTGAAGATGGCTTGCAGGTGCTGTCAATTTTAGCCAACCATCCATCAACGGCCGTTTTTCTCAGCCGCAAATTGTGTGTTCGTTTTGTCAGCGACGACCCACCCGATAGTTTAGTGGCGGCGGTAACGGCCGTTTGGCAGCAAACCCAGGGCGACATTAAGGCCGTCTTACGCGCCATCTTTTTGTCCGACGAATTTTTGCAGTCGGCCGGGCAAAAGCTGCGCCGCCCGCTCGACTTTTTTATTGGGGCGCTGCGGGCGACGGGGACGGAAATTCGCTACCAATGGTTGCTGGAAGAGATGCTCAACGAACTGGGGCAGCCTCCCTACGGCTGGCACCCGCCCAACGGCTACCCCGACGTAGCCGGGGCGTGGAGTTCATCCGGCGGGCTGCTGGCGCGGTGGAATGTGGCTATGCGGCTGACGCACGGTGCCTACAGCGACAGCCAGGATTTTGGCTATGGGCTGGCAACGCCGCTGCGCCAGCGCATTGGCGAGCCGCAAACGGTGGGGGAACTGGTGGACGCAGTGGCAATGCAGGTGTTTGGCGTGCCGCTGACCGGCAGCAACCGGGCAGCGTTTGTGGATTATGTGGCGGAGGGTGGCGGGGAAGAAACGGCCGTTTCCCTTCCCCTCCTCGGCCGCAAACTAGGCAGCCTCTACGGCCTCATGCTGGCTTCCCCCCAATACCAATGGCGATAAATAATTGAGAATTGGGAATTCAGAATGAGGAATTGGGAATGATCCGTTCTCGATTCTCAATTCCTCATTCCCAATTCTCGATTCTGGAGCATAAATCATGAACACAACAGGTTTAAGCAGACGTGAATTTTTACAGGCAACGGGTGCAGTGGGGGTGTTGGGAGCCAGCAAGTCGCTGTTTCCCAACTGGATGCCGCGTATGGCGTTTCGCTCACAGCCCAACTGGAACCATCCCGGCGACGTGCTGCTGTGCGTTTTCTTACGCGGCGGCATGGACGGGTTGAGCGCAGTAGTGCCGTATGGTGACGGGGCGCATTATTATGATGCCCGCCCCACACAACGGGTGCTGGAACCGGGCAGTGACTGGGGATCGGCACTGGATTTGAACGGCTATTTTGGCCTGCACCCCAGCCTGGCTCCGCTCAAAGAGCTATACGACGACGGCAGCCTTGCCATTGTCCACGCCACCGGCTCCATTGACCCCAGCCGCTCCCACTTTGATGCCATGAAGTTTATGGAATACGGCACGCCGGGGGAAAAATATGTTGGCACCGGCTGGATTGGCCGCCATTTGCAGGCCGCTTCTTGGCTCAATGAATCGCCGTTTCGCGCCGTGGGGATGGGGCTGATGATCCCCGACTCGCTGCGCGGCCCGGTGTCGTCGCTGGCAATCAAATCCATCACCGATTTCCACTTCAGGGGGCGCGAAGACGAGGCGCGGCGGCAGCAGCAGCAGTTGGCGCAGCTTTACACCGTCGAAGCCCCCACCGACCTGCTGGGGCGGCAGGCGGGGGTTGTGTTTGACACCATCGAGATGCTGCAAAGCCTGGACGCGGCCAACTATGTGCCCAGCAATGGCGCGGTTTACCCCGACAACGAGTTTGGGCTGGGGCTGCGGCAGGTGGCGCAGCTGATCAAGGCCAATATTGGGTTGGAGGTGGCGACGGTTGACCTGGGCGGCTGGGACACGCACGAATATCAGGGGACGCTGGACGGTGGGTTTAATGATCTGATGGGGATGCTGGCGCAGGGGCTGGCGGCGTTTTATGCCGATGTGCAGGAGCAAATGGACAACGTGACGGTGGTGACGATGAGTGAGTTTGGGCGGCGCGTGGGGGAAAACGCCAGCGCGGGCACCGATCATGGTCACGGGAATATGATGTTTTTGCTGGGCGGCGGGGTGAACGGTGGGCAGGTGTTTTCCCGCTGGCCGTCGCTGGCCCCGGAAGCATTGGACGATGGCGATCTGGCGATTACAACGGATTATCGCTCGGTGCTGGCGGAGATTGTGCAGAAGCGGTTGTTAAATACGGCCGTTTCTGAAGTCTTCCCCAACTTTACGCCGGAAGATTTGGGGCTGTTTCGGAATCGGTAATCGGTAATCGGTAATCAGTTATCAGTAATCAGTGCAAATTGTTCACTGATTACCGACCCAAAGGTGTGGATGAAATGGATTACGGTAAGTTGTTAAAACGTTCTTGGGACATTGTGTGGGGCAACAAATTCATGTTGTTGCTCGGCTTTTTGGCTGCATTGGGTAGTAGTGGTGGTGGCAGTGGCAGCAATTCCAATTTCCGTATGGATGGTAGCCAATTTCCCGGCGGTGGGCAGATGGAAGCCTTTTGGTTGCAATATGCTGCGCTGATCGTTGCCGCCGTTTGCTTCTTCTTCCTGCTGGGCATTGTGTTGTGGGTTGTGGGGGTGACGGCACGGGGTGG
>JAGQGA010000174.1 GCA_020432595.1 Anaerolineales bacterium
CTTCAAGGTCAGAATGGTGCCATTCTTGCCCGCGTGCTAAACTGCCGCCAATGACGACCCCAAGCATACCTGATTTGCCAGCGAGTTCTTCGGCGTACTGATTGGCCCAATTATGTAATTCGATTCTCCAACTTTCATTGCTCATTTTGCGTTATCCTATGCGCTTTGCTGCCAAACCTGTTATAAGCGTAGGCAGCAAGAGCGGCGATGACGTGGGGGTTAGCCAGATAGGTTGGCTATGTCTGCTGGGATATGGGTTTGGCTGGGTGGGCAAGGTCATCCAGAAAAAAGTGGATGAGCAACGCCTGGATGCCGCCGGTGACGCTGCCGAGCAGGGCAAAAGCCAGCCAGCGGGGCAAAGCGGCTGTGGAACCGGCCAAGATGCCCATAAAGCCGACAATCAGGTTAAGCAAAATGCCGCCAATCGCCAACCCAACTGTCCAACCCCAAACAGCGTTGCCAAACCAGCCCTGAACGGCCGTTCGTGTCCCCCTGTTCAGCCCCAAAACCCCCAACTGCGGCAAGCTGAGGGGTATCCCGGCCAAAATGCCAAAGAACACCAGCAGCGAAGTGGGAATCGTGTAGCCAACCAGCAGCTTTAGCGGCACGCTGCCCAGCGTGATAACATCATCCACGGTGGCGAGGATGGCGGCCTGGGAGGTGGGGACATAGTTGGAGGCTCCGGCGAGGAAGGGGAGACAGAAGAGCCAGCCGAGGCTGGTGGCAAGCGGCCAAACGAGGGAAACGGCAAACGGCCGTTTTCGCAAATGCACCCACTGCAACATCCCCCACAGCAGCCCCACCACTAGGGCTGCTAATATCGTGGGTTGGTCTAGTTGCAGCGTGCCGAGCGTGCCAAACCAGGCAAAACAAACGGCCGTTCCGGCCATCTTTGCCATTATCCACAGCTTATTAGGGAAGGTTGCTGGGTTTAGGATCGTATTTTCCATAGTTTTTTGGAGAGATTGGAGATTGGTGCAGGTTTGTAATCTCCAATCGCCAATCTCCCTTTCAGGTTGCCAATTTAGGATCGGTAGCGGCGCTTGTCGCGCATGTAGCCCCAGACCATGAGGGTAAATGGGGTTGTTTATGGGTTTAGAAACGGCCGTTTCTTTCCAATCACCTCTACCAACTCCACCATTCTGTTCCGCCGTTCCATATACGTCATAAGCTCCTGCATTTGCTCTGTAACCGTCTCACCCCCAATATCATTCTTGCTAATGCCCAACTCAAACAGCAAACCATAAAATTCACCTTGGTCAAACCTAGTTCGTAAATTGGACAAGATATTGCGGCGCGAGGGCAAACCTGCTTGTCGCATAGCTTCCGTGCTGACACCGTTGAGCAATGCTTGCACATCAAGCAAAATCGCTTCTCCATTAGGTGCGGCATGGTAAATGGTTTGCACCTGCTTTTGTTCGAGATCTTCCAGAAAGGCATAGTTGATGGGCGGTACGGCTAGGTGGCCGGGAATCGGCACCACCTCTTGCGGCTTGGTGCCGCTAATTGTTTCATGGATGCCCGCAAACTCAAGGCGAAGACTGTAGAGGAAACGGCGACGGTCTCCCTCGCCAATAATCGAAATGTGGATGGTTGCTGCCTTGATGTCGGCTTTGACGAGTGCCGTAAAGCCGTCGTCGTGGAGCATGACTCCTGTACGCCAGCGAACCACGGGGTCAATGCGTTGGTGCTGGCGCACCATAAAGCGGTGGAGGATGTTGCGCGGCAGGACGCGGTATTGGTAGGCAAACTGGAGCGCGTTGCTGTCGTCCCAATCAAAATCTGGTTGTTCCTTGCTGATGAGGTCGGGAACGAGCAGACGCTGGCGGTCGGAGAGTTCAAAGGCTAGCTCAAATTTGAGCATCATCTCCAGCAAAAAGTGCTGCTGCTGGCGCGGATACGCTCCGGGCAGCAGATCGCGGATTTCATTGCGAGCGAGCAGACCGTGCTTTTGCTGTAACGCTTGGCTGTTGAGGATGGCATAGATCCCTTTGGTGACCCAATTGGGATTGAGGACGCTGGTATCGCGGACGCGGTCATCGTCGTTGAAGTTGAGGACAATACCCAAATCGTGGAGGAAGCGGATAAGGGTTGTTTGACTGCTTTCCTCGGCAACGCCACTTTTGCGGCAGAGGGCTTCGTACTCTGCGTAGGGAAGATAGTGGCGATCAGTTTGCATCGCAACAAGGCTTTGCTTGACCTGCATCCAGCTAGCGGGGAAGGGGGAATCGACATGCGGCATTGTGGCGAGAAGAGTAGCGATTTCGGTCTTGAGTTGTTCCATGCCGGTACCGTCGCGGGCAGAGGTGCGAACAAAGCCTTTGATATTAGGGTATTTCTGTTGGAGACCACGTCGGTTAATGTCAAGACGGTGCTGATCGGATTTATTGATGATGATAAGAACAGGCGCATCAGGGGCAAAGCTGTTGATGAGCGCCAGCCAATACTCCACTCGCCCCTCATCTTCCCCTTGGCGGGCGTCGAGAACGAGGAGATAGAGGCTCCGTTGGGTAAGGAAGAACTGGTGGGTGGCATGCATAATCTCCTGCCCACCAAAGTCCCAAATGTTAAGTGCTACATGCACAACGCCCTGTTGTGGGCGATTAACGGCCAGCGACCAATTTTCGATATTGATCCCTTCCGTCTGATTTTCCGCCTCATCAAACCCCTTCCCCAATAGTTGCTTAACAAGGGAGGTTTTGCCTACACCTCCTTGCCCAACAAGGATAAGCTTGGCTTCATTGAGTTGGTAAGACAATTCTTCCTGCTGTTGGCGTAGATAGTCGAAGATAGTTTCTGGATTATTTGTCTGTGCTACGATTTCTGGAGGAATAGAAAGATTAGGATTGCCCCCAAGTTCCAGCTCTTGCAGATTTCCTAGTTCAGTGAGTTCGTACGGAATTGTTGTTAGACAATTATTATCTAACCAAAGATGAGTTAGTTCTGCTAATTGACCAATTTCGGGTGGAAGAGTCACGAGTTGATTGTTATGCAGATCAAGACTTGTTAGCGTCTTTAGTTTTCCTATGTCAGGTGGAAGAGTTGTAAGCTGGTTGTCATGGAGGTCTAGAGTATCCAACCATGTCAAGCTCCCAACTTCAGGAGGAAGCACTTTTAGTTGATTGTTGCCCAGATCAAGCCAATTCAAGTTCGTTAATTGACAAATCGCGGGTGAAAGAGTTGCTAGTTGATTATGGGCAAGATATAGCCACCACAATTTTGTTAATTGACTGATTTGGGATGGAATAGCTGTTAGCTGATTTTCATTTAACTTGAGTACTTCTAATGACTTCAATTCCCAAACTACAGGCGGAACTGTAGCTAACAGGTTTATATTAAGATTAAGTTCTTCAAGCCTGTTCAAGCTTCCGATTTCAGACGGAAGGGTTGTTAACTGGTTGTCAGCAAGAAAAAGTTCCTTTAATCCTACCAAATGCTCAATTTCAGATGGTAAGGTTACTAGTCCAAATCCACCCAAGTTAAGTTTGCGAGACGATTCATCCTTTGCTTTGTAGACCAGTCGCAGTGCCTCTTGATAAGCATCGTCAGGGTTGTCGAATTTGTATTCACTCATGGATTAACCTCAAGTGCGATGTGCTTTGCTTGATTGTCGTTGGAAGAAGTGGAGGGGCGGACAATTAGGTAGGAATTGGCACGTTGCTTTCTCGCCTGATGGAATAAGTTACAGGACGCGAATGCCGGTTTCCAATATCTCCTTTACAAATGGATTTTCAGGCGTAAAGTCCTTGGGGTTAAACGGCAAGACTTCTAAATCGGTGCTGATGGCTATGGTGAGCTTGCGGATTTTATTTCTGTCTATAAAACGAACCCCTTCAAAGGCATCAGACACCAGGGCTAGATCAATATCGCTGTTCTGCGTCGCTTCCCCTCGTGCATAGCTGCCAAATAAAATAGCGTCCTGAATTTGAAAGCCATTCTCTTTGAGAGATAACAGATATTGTTTGATTATTCTTTGAATTTTATTTGGGAGGTGAGCCATCGGCAGAACTCCTTTTGGTTGAGTATAACAAAAAGAGGGATGGTATGGCTACCGGGAGTTTTGCGCTTTTCACTTGGCGCGTTTGTAGCCCCACACCATTTTGGCAAAGCCGCCTGCCAGCTTGAACAGGGAGCCAAAATCAGTTGTGAAGCGGCTGCCAAATTCATCTGACCAAATGCGGCGAAGCCGCAGCTCCCAAAAGACAAACGTCATCGTTTTGAAATTTTGCCGATACAGCGGCTCGGTAATGTGGCTGGCACCCCACGCCTGCACCGCTTCATAGGCGGCGTTGGCTTGATGCCAAAGCTGTAGGGCTTGTGGGTCGTTGGTCTTTACCGCCGCATACAGTGCCAGCCGGTAGCTGTTGAACTTCAGCCACGGGCGCAGTAGCGCAAACGCCCTGGCTTCAGCGGCCAGGCGTGGGCTGTTGCTGTGGGTTTGAGCAGCGACCAGGTGGTTAGCAGCTTCGCCAATCCAGCCCAAAAGCTGTGGCAACTGGGCGGCACGTGCTTGCAGCGTAGCGGCAGTGGCGTGGATGGGATCTTCCATGTCGGCCATTGGATTTTTAACCAGTTGCCAGGGAGACAGGGTTAGCTCAAAGCCGTGTTCGCGCTGGTCAGGGGTTTGGTGCAGAACGGCCGTAAATACCTTCTCCAACGCCCCATAATAACCAACCATTTCCGCTGCTCCCGCGCCAAATGCTGCCTGGCAAAATTGTGCCACCAACATATCTACATCTTGCTCCGGCTGCCATGCCAACTGCCCAAAGAGCCAGTTGGTAAGCTGTGCCGTTGCCCACGGGCGAGTGCCGGTCATGAGCGTTTGCATGGTTCGCACGCCCAAATCGCGGTACCGTACCAAATCTTGCTGCATAATGTGGGACAGCACCGGCAGCACTGATTTGAAAAGGATGGCATCGCTGTAATATTCAAAAACGGCCGTTTTTCCCCCAAATACCTCATGCTGTGCCGCCAGCGTGTCGCTGTAGTAAGGGGTATTGACGGGGCAGGTGGGGTCGGCCAAAGAACGGCCGTAATTGCGCGTGCGCGGTGCCCACAGCAAGCTCACATTGGGCAGAGGCCGCACCTGGGTTGGCGGCGTTTCGCTGTCGAGATAGGCGATAAAGGCAATGGTGGCGGTTGGCTCCACCTCGGTCAGCACCTCAGCCACCGCGTTGGTTGCCAGCAAAAGTTGGTCGGAGGCTGAATAGCCCGCGCATTGGGCGCAGTTGCACCAGCCGCCACCGGGGATGTCGTCGGCCCAGACATGGTACACGTCATAGCCGGGGCGGGCGGCAAAAAAGGCGCGGGCGTTTTGGCGGATGACGGCTAGGCCGCGCTCGTTGGTGGGGCAGAAGTTGTAGCGTTTGGTGCGACGGCCGTTTTCTTCCCGAAACGCCTCTGGCATCTGCTTAAACAGCTTGCGCGGCAGCAACGAGGGCAGCCCGTGGCCGCCCACTTCAACCGTCATTTCCCGCTCCCGCAGCAGCTTCACCGCCTCCTCCCGCTTCACCTGCCAAAACCAGTCTGGCACCGAGCCGCCGCCCACGTCGTTGGGAGCGAGGTGGAGAAACAAGCTGTTGTACCGGTTTCGCGCCGCCCAGATAATCCAGTCGTTGACATCTTTCATAAAGGCGTGGTGGCCGATGATGAGGCAGCGGCCGGAGAAGGCGGGCGTTTCTGCGCCAGCGGCGGGGATGGTAAACTGGGTCTTGCTGGGCAGCACGGCCCACAAGTCGCCGGGAGCCAGCCAGTGGCAGCCGAGCATTTGCAAAAAGTGGTAGATGGCGTGGGCTACGCCGCGACTGCTATCACCTTGCAGCCGCACACGGTTAGAACTGGCCTGCCAGTGGAATCCTTCACCGTCGCCGCCCATGCTTGTGATTTCGATGGTGGGCTGGTTGCTGGGTTGCTTGGTGATGGGGAATGAACGGCCGTTTATTTTTTGCAGCGTTTGTTGGAGGTCAGAAACGGCCGTTTTGCCCGCCAAATCCACCCCATCCGCCACCACAATTTGCCAATTCTGCTCTAAATCAAGCTGCACTTGTTTATCCATAATACCAACCTATGCAGAAAGCCATTAAATTGCCTGTATTTTCTGACATTAAACTTTGCTATACTATCTCACATGGAGTTTGAATGGGATAGCAATAAAGCTAAACGCAATCTTGAAAATCATGGCGTAGATTTTCAAGATGCGATTCTAGCTTTTTTTGATCCTCACAAACTTGAAGACATAGATGATTTTTTAGATGAAGAACGCTATCGGCTTATTGGAATAGCTAATGGGCGACTTCTGCTGATCGTTTATACATGGCGAGAGGATCGAATTAGAATGATTTCGGCAAGAAAGGCTACCAGATATGAGCGACAACAATATTACGCGAATTAAAGTAAATATTGACAACCTGCCTCAAGGGAAAACTGATTGGGCAAAAATTGATGCTTTGACCGATGAAGAAGTGGAGCAAGCTGCACTTGCCGATCCTGATGCTCAACCGACATCGCGGCAAGCCCTTAAGCGATTTCGGCGTACCGTTGACGTCAAATCTATTCGTGAAAACTTATCACTGACTCAAGAAGAATTTGCAAGCACATTTCGCTTATCTTTGGCTACTGTTCGGGCCTGGGAGCAAGCCAAAAAGCAGCCTGATCAAACGGCTCAAGTTCTACTCAAAGTAATTGCGCACGATCCTGATGTCGTTAAACAAGCATTGGTTGATTCTTAAACTCGTTTTTCCTCAACCCAACAACAGTACCCCCACAAAAGCCAAGCCAATGCCCACGGCTTTGACCTTTTGCAGCGATTCCGTAAACATAAACAGGCTAATCACGTAGAGAATGATCATGCGCGTGTTGTCTATGGCGATGGCATAGGCGAGGTTGGGCGTTGTTTCAAAGGAAATGAACTCGGCCGCATTGCCGATGATGGCAAAAAGGATGGCAACAGCGATGAGCCAAAGCCGCGAGGCTGGCGGACGCAATGGCGTTTTATCGCTGATGCAGCCCGCCAAAAAGATGAGACCAGCCGCCAGCAGAACAAAAACGAGCGTCACCTGCGCCGACACGCCGCCGTCGGTTGCCAGGCGGACAAAGACGGTGAGTAGACCAAAAAACAAGCCGGCCGCCAAAGCCCAGCTAACCCATTCCAATTGAAAAGCATTGCGATGAAAACGAATCCGTTCGGCGACAAGATAAACGCCGATGGTGACGAAAATGACGCCCAGCAGCCGCCTGAGGTCAACGGTGGCATCGAATAAAACGAGCGAGACAACATAAGTCAGGACGATTCGCAGCGCCATGACCGCCTCAACATAGCCGAGGTTGCTTTGTACCTGAATGGCGCGGTTGTAGGCAAAGATACCGCCCAAGCTGCACAGGGCGGAGAGGATGAGCCAGATGAGGTTGTGGGAAACGGCCGTTAAATCCGCCAACCGCAAATAAACCAACCCCAATACCAGGGCAGCCCCCAGCCAGACGTAGGCCAAATAAAGCTTAATCGGGAAATATTGCTGTAACCGCTGGAAAGCCAGCGACTGACCCGATAGGGCAAAGGCGGACACAATGGCGGCAATAAACCACGCGCTCCCCATCTTAGTGACCCGCTTCTGCCCGCGCCCGGAAGTCGGCCATGTTGACTACCACATCATTCAGCCGCGACTCTTCGGCGGCGAAGGCCATGAGGTGGCTTTCCAGCGATTCTCGTGCCGTGGTAGAGACCGTTTCCTCGCCGCGCAGGGCCTGCACAAAGCTGTGGACAATCCCATTGTCGCCGCCGCCGTGACCGCTGGTGGCTTCGGAAATGGGAATTTCTTCCACGCGCCCCGTCCAATGGTCGTGGATTTCAATGGCTTTGCGGAAGTGGGAGAAGTAGCCGCGCAGCGTGGCACGAGTGCCATCGTAGCGCATCGAGCGAGATTCTTCGTGGGAATGGCCGTGCATCACCATGACTACGGGCGTGCCGTCGGCAAACTCCATGTTCACCGTTTGCCTGTCCACCACGTCATTGTCGCACTGGTAGACGCAGCGGCCGTACCACCCTTCTTGCAACGCCTTCATGCGCCCCGCTTCGCTGAGGTCAGTACCTAGCGCGGTAATGGGCCAGTCGCTGTAGTGCATATTGAGGTAGAGCTTGCGGGCATCCCAGGGGCAGTCAACGGGGCAGCCGTCGGTGCAGCGGGCGGTGGCTCCAGTGGGGGCGTTTTCGCGGCGATAGTGGCGCAGCGAGCCGAAGGAGTGGAGTTTGTTAACGGGCTGCCCCATGTTCCAGTAGAGAATGTCGAGATCGTGGCAGCATTTTGCCAAAATCATGGGGCTGGAAGAGGCCAAATTGCGCCAGTTGCCGCGCACAAAGCTGTGGGCCATGTGCCAGTAAACGACGTTTTCGCGGTGTTCGACGGTCATGATGTCGCCCAGCCGGCCGGAGTGGATGATGTCGTAGAGGGTTTTGAAGAAGGGGGTGTAGCGGAGAACGTGGCAGATTTGCAGAAAACGGCCGTTTTTCTCCGCCACCTGCACCAATTCCACCGTTTCCGCCAGCGTGTTGGTCATCGGTTTTTCCAGCAGCATATCGTAGCCCGCTTCGAGTGCCGCCAGCGATGAATCGTAGTGCATTTGGTCTTGGGTCATGTTAAAGGCGGCTTGGGCCAGTTGCGGTTTGGCCAGCAATTCCTCCCAACTGGCAAATTGCCGGTCGGCGGGTATGTCGTGGGCGGTGGCGAATTGGGCGCGGCGCACCGGGTCGGGTTCGGCCACGGCGACAAACTCTAAGTTTTCGGGGTATTGAATGGCGTAGGGGCCGTAGGCAAAGCTGCCGCGTAGACCTGCGCCGAGAAGAACGGCCGTTATCGGTTTTTGTTTACTCATTAAGTCCTCTTATGACATTGAATCTTATCTACCCACTTCACAACGCATGAAGTGCTTCTACTGGCTCCATTTTGGCTGCATACCAGGCCGGGTAAAGCGACACAATGGAGACAATAACCAGCAGCATCAGCGATAGAACAGCAAATTGAACGGGGGCAAAATCACCTTTCATGGTGGTGCCAAAGGCAAAGCCTTCGACTAGGGAGGCCGTTTCTGGTGGGATAGAGATACCCACAAAGGTCATATAGGCTACCAGACCCAGCCCTAGAACTAAGCCAACAGCCACACCCAAAATCGCTAACAGAATGCCCTCAATGAGAAAAAGCAGCGTAATTTGCGACCGGTTCATGCCCAAAGATCCTAAGATGCCA
>JAGQGA010000175.1 GCA_020432595.1 Anaerolineales bacterium
GGGTGGGTTTAAGAGGGAGGTTGGTCATGGGGAAATGGGGAATGGGGAATGGGGAATTGGGAATGGAGAATGCAAGTTTGCGTTCCTAATTCTCAATTCTTCATTCCCCATTCTCAATTTACAACTCCTTTGGTCAACTGCAAAAACACGTCTTCAAGGTCGTGTTCTTCTTCGCGGAAGGAGACGAGGGGGATGTGGTGGGAAACGGCCGTTTGTATCAACTCACTCAAGGCCACATCATCGCCGCTAAAATCGAAACGGAGGGAGTCGGCCGGCAGGTCGTTGGTTTGCAGGTGGACGACACCGGGGCTGGTTTGCAGCAGGCTGACCAGCGGCTCGCGCTCGCCCAGCAGCCGGACGTGGATGGTGCGGTTGGCGCGAAGCTGCCGCCGGATTTGCTCAATGTTGCCGTGGGCCACCAAATTGCCTGCCTCCAAAATAGCGATGCTGGTGCAAACGTCGGCGATTTCGGAGAGGATGTGGGAGGAGAAGAAGATAGTCTTGCCCATGTTTTGCAGCTCGCGTAACAGTTCGCGCATTTCGATGCGGGCGCGGGGGTCGAGGCCGCTGGCGGGTTCGTCCAAAATGAGCAGTTGCGGGTCGTGGGTGAGGGTTCGCGCCAGGCAGAGCCGCTGCTTCATGCCGCGACTAAGCCCCTCCACGTATTCCTCTTTTTTATGCCCCAAATCCACCAGCCCCAGCAGGTCGTCTATCATGCCGTGGCGGGTGGCAGGGGGGATGTCGTAGCAGGCGGCAAAAAAGTCGAGGTATTCCCACACTTTCATGTCGTCATACACGCCAAAAAAGTCGGGCATGTAGCCGATGGCGCGGCGGACGGCATCGGGGTTTTGCGCTACATCGTAGCCAGCCACCCGCGCCGTGCCGCTGCTGGGGCGCAGCAGGGTGGTCAAAATGCGCATGGTGGTGGTTTTGCCCGCACCGTTGGGGCCAATAAACCCAACAACCGCCCCTTGCTCAATGGTGAGGTTGAGGTCGTTGAGGGCAACCAGGTCGCCGTATCGTTTTGTCAGCCCCTCAATTTCGATGATGTTGCTCATAGGGAGGATTATAGCGGGAAACGGCCGTTTGGTGAATCAACACTCATCAAAGCCGGTACAGTAAACGTAAACAATGTCAGGTGGCTAGATCAGCGGATTCTTCACATCAAGAAACCCAAACTCTGCAAAATCTTTCGTGTTCACGGTGTATCAGCCAGATATACCGTGATCTTTTAGCGTTGCAGCTAAAGCGACATCAAAAACCTTCTTGCGTGTTGTAACGGTCTTTAGTAAATCTAACAGCGTGTTCAATTGCGTTGATTGGGGATATAGAATCAAAGCCTCACTATCCAAATAATCTTGCACTAATTGGGTTGCATCGGTCAATGAAAGCGGCACTTCCAGGCGGTGCCAAGTGATGACGTTGCGGAACTCCATGAGCACTTGAGCGGGATACAAATTGCCAACTCTCCCTCTTCATCACGCTTATTCATGATGGTTTCAACAAACGCTTTGGCTTTTATTATGAAAGGGTGAGGCCGTGTTATGGGCATAGACCAAGAGATTGGTGTCGAGAGCGTACACAGTTATAACACCCTGTCGGTATACATTTCGTCCCGATCTACCTGGACATCTACGCCAAGATTAAATGTCCGAACACGAAATGGTTTGGTTCCAGCGAGGACAGGTTTACTATAGACCATCTCGTCTTTCAGGGATTGAAGTAACAATTCTATGGCCTGAATACGATCTGCTACAGAGGCATGTTGAAGTTGTTGGACGGCTTCCTGAACAGTCATTCTCATATTTCCTGCAACTATTTAGTCAGTTCTGCAAGAGAGATTATAGCGGGAAACGGCCGTTTCCCCCACACCCCTTACAAAACCCATCATGCACACCTAAACAGGCTGCAAAATGAAAATTTGCCGCTTGCCAGCACGAAGGTGTTCCAAACGGCGGTAGGCTGAGTGGGTGGCTTTTTGCTGTTTGTTGCTGGCAATGACCACAATGGTTTGCGGGGTGACAAACGGCCGTAAATGTGCCAGTAAGTCGTGGATGGGAGAGCTATCGGCGGCTGGATTGTTTATGTGCCACTGTGTCATTATGCCATAGGGTACATCAGCAAAAAGCAGGTCAATGGACGAGGGGCGGAGAGCAGGCCGAAACAGGTCGGCGCTAAAGAGATGGGTCGAAAGCAACGAGGTAGGCAGCATTTGCTGGAGCCGTTGAGCGCTTTGTAGGGCTTCATGGTGTGAGGGTTTGTCATAAGCAGCGATAAGCTGCTCAATTTCGCCGATGCGCTGTGCCATGCCGGTTGGCGTAAGCAGGCTTAGATTGCGCCGAGCGAGCGTGAGGATGTTGGGGTCAATGTCGGAGGCGATGAGGGTGCCAATGTCGCGGCCGTGCAGCAAGCCCAGGACGGCCAAGTGGTAGGCGGCTCCGCAGCAGGGGTCATAGAGGGTGATGGGGGATAAACGGCCGTTTATCCTCTGCCAATGCACCAAAGCCCGTTGGAACAGCTCGCTCACCAGCCGCACGGGAAAAGCTGGGTAGCCAGGGAAGGTGTGGAGCACACGACCTCCGGCAAAATCACTGTACGACTGCTGGCTGGTGGCGTATTGATATTGCATTTTTAGGGTCGCAAAACCAATTGGGATACTAATCGGCAGAGCATACACGATGAGAAAATGAACAAGATTACGGGTAACAGCATAATGAGTACTGGCCCAACCGGTTTTCTTGGCCAAAAGATCAGGGGGTTCTGTTGAATCGCCTCGATTATCCTATCTCTGTATTTTGGTTTGAACCACATCAGATACGCTTTGATGCCGAAGATAAACATAAAAACAGATAAGGTTATAATCAACGAAAGGGGTGTCTCTGTCATAGAAATGGCGTGAAGTTATCAAATAGGCAATATGCACTCACAAGCTGCTCTCAATCCAAATTTCCTGTAACCACCAGATACACATCCCAAATGTCTACCCCCAGCAGGCTGGCATCTTCGACGCAGAGGCGGGGAAACGAAGCGGAGTTTATGCTGTCGTATGAGCAAACGAATGACTTAAAACGGTTTTCGTGTCCTCTGCTAACTGAATAAGTAAGAAATAGTGGGCAGGATATAGATAATCTTCGCCGCTTTCATCAATCACGCGCAGATCCCCATCTGCGGCGGCATCCTGGTCTGGAAGCACGCGATAGACTTTATGGCGCTCTAGAGAGGCTAGGTATTCATCGTTGTTGATGCAGATTGCAAATTGGACAGGGGTATTTTCTTGTTCTTTCATCTGATTAATCCAGGTATCGTTTTCGCTTAAATTCGACACGGCCAATGCTGTTTGCTTCATACCAGTGAAGTTCGGCTTGGCGAATATGGCCGCTGGCTAAAAGAATGGTGGCATTCCCTTTGAGTTTGCGCCAACGCCCATCGCCATATTGCTTACGCAAGCGGTTTATCTCTCGAATGGCAGACCCAACGGCGATTGTTTCAATATCGGTGATGTCGCCAATAATTTCAAAGTGCATTATTGTTCATAGTAGCATGAGCGACATGCGACCACAAGCTGCTTATTCCAAGTTCCCCGTAAACACCAGATACACGTCCCGAATATCTACCCCCAGCAGGCTGGCATCTTCGACGCGGAGGCGGGCGGCGTTGGCGGGGGAGACGAAGCGGGTGGGGTTGGAAACGGCCGTTTCTCCCCACACCACCCCCTCCACCGGAACCCACGTCTCCTGCGCCCAATCCCACAGGCTCAGGTTGGGCGGCGGCTGGCGCGTGGCCGGGTCTTGGTTGTTTAGCACAATGTTGAGATGGGTGGTGTGAAGGGCGGCAAATTCGGCGCGGGGCTGGTATTCAAAATCTACCTGTCCCCCAGCCAAATAGAGGTTGCGAATGGACGGCTCAAACACATCCTGCGAATCCAGGACACGCCAGTTGATGAAGGTGAAGGGGACGGTGAGGTTTTGCCCGGCAAGCGTTGTTTGCGCCACCGGAATGTCGAGCAGGTAGAGGGTGGTTGCCAGCGTTTCAAAGGGGCGATCAAGCCCCACTTCCAGCTTCGGTTCGGCCGTCCAGGCGATGAGGGTGACGACGTTGGTGGCGAGGGTGCTGTTGAGGAACAGCCCACCGGAGGTCTCAATGGCTTGCAGCAGTTGCCAGCGCGGGTATGCTTCGGGGTCGTTGTAATAATCGGCCGTTCCCAGCAAAATTTCCGGGCTGCTGGAAAGCGGCGAACGCGCCCCCCGGTCGGGGGTGAGGATGGGCAGCCCGGCATCCCGTTCGGCGCTGGTTTGGCCGATGCGTTGGCCGATGCTGGCCTCCTCGCCGGCCGAAAGCGTCCCCAGCGGGATAATGGCATCACCAAACAGCAGTGCCGCCTTCTCTAGCTCAATGGAGCTGTTGTTTTGCAGCGTCACGTTAAGCTGAAGCTGGTTTTCCACCAGTGCGAGGGCGGCTTGAGCGGTGATGGGCGGGGCGGGGGTGGTGCCTTCAGCCAAAAAGGTCTTGATGCCGCCCACGTCGGTGCGGATATTGTTGACGGTGGTGTTGAGGCTGCGGCCGATGCTGTCGAAGCGGTTGTCCAACGAGGTGAAACCATCATTAATGGGGCGGACGGTGCTGCTGCTGGGCAGGGTCAGGCTATAGGTGGTGCGGCGCGGTGAGTAGAGGCCAATCAGGCTTTGCCGGGTGAGCGTGTCGCCATCGCCAAGCTGCCCGTAGATGACCGACATTTGGTTGATGATGGTGTCGTTGCCCTTGATCTGGAAGCCAACGAGGTAGGTGCCAATGGTGAACACGGCGACGATGGCGGGAATGGTGATCCAGGCCAGCTCGCGCCGCTGTAGCCGCTTGAGGACAAGGTAGTTGATGGGGCCGATGAGGGCGATGTAGGCGAGGAGGAAGATGATGAGGCCGGTGAAGGAGGGGAGGACGAGGGAGGGCAGGCTGCTAACGGCCGTTGCTGCGGCATAATAATTTTGCACCCCCAACCCCCACGGCTGCAAACCGGGCTGGGTACGCGCCATGTCGGCCCAAAGGCGGTTGCTGCCGTCCCAATCGAGCAACGGGGCCAGGGTGGGGTCGAGGGCGAGGAAGTAGACGGTGCCGCGCCCCCAACTGCGGCGTGCGATGAGCGGCAGACCGTCTTCGTGGTAAATCGTTTCGCCGCCGCTGCGGAGGCTGCTGCTGGCAACGACGTAGGGGCCAGCGTCGCGGAACGGTATGCCAACCTGTTCGGCCAGGCCGGGCAGGTCGCTGCGGCTTTCGCTGCCGCTAACGGTGACGGGGAGTAAATCGGCCAGGGCGGTGGTGGTTTTTTGCCAGCCTGGGCCGCCCGTAACCACAAGCTGGCCGCCGTTGTTTACCCATTGCGCCAGGGCGGTGCGCTGGTCGCCGGTTAGTGTGTCGCTGTCGCTGTCGTTGATGACCAGCACATCGAGCGGCTGCCAGCCGGCCGCCAGGTCGGGTAGGTCGTCAAAGGTGAGAACGGCAACGGCCGTTCCTGCGTCTACGTTAATCGCATCTTCCAAAAAGGTAAATTCATCCGGCTTGGGGCTGATGACCCCGTAAAGCCGCCCTTGCAGCGACCAGTTTCGCATGGGGTTGCTGGGGGTGGTGTGGCGTAAACGGCCGTTGTTGTCCACCAACTCCGCCGTCACCCGTTCTGTCAAATTATTCAGGAAGATGTAGAGGGTCAGCCGCTTGTTGGATTGGGTGGGTAGGTCAATGGGGGCACTGTAGATCACCTCGTCGTTGGTCAATTCGCTGCCCGTTTTGATTTGCAGACTGCCGGAGAAGCCGGGGCCGCTGTTGGCAACGGTGACGTGGACGGGCAGCCAATATTCCTGCTTGTAGTAGCCATCAAAACCAGCGCGAACGCTCATTTCGATGCCGCTGTCACTTTCTTCTTGGGCGGCGGCGGGTGGCATGAAGATAAGGAGAAGCGCGAGGGTGAAAAGGACGACGGAAAAAATTTGCCAAACCTCAAAGGTTTTTAAAACCTTTGAGGTCTTTAGGTTTGTATGATTGCTCATAAACTGTTACCGAAATTCGATATAATAGCTGTCTATGGGTGCATCGGGGCGCTGGTCTTCGATCCAGGCGACAGCTTTTTCCAGCAGGCCGTGCAGATAGCCTTTGTCGTTGCCGACGGTCACAAGGGCGATAACGGCCGTTTGCCACACATCCTGATGATCCACTTCGGCCACGGCGACGTTGAACTGGCGCGGCAGCCGGGCCAAAATGGATTTGACAACACTACGTTTATCCTTGAGCGAAAACGCTCCTTCCAAGCTGAGGGTAATCACACACGTTGCAATGAACATGGGTATAATTTTCCTCTAACGCAACGTTGATGCAAACGGGGTGACAAAAACGGCCGTTTGCACGTCCAAAAGATAAGAAATTGGGACGCAGATTATCCTGATTTTTCTGATGTACTGAGCAATATCCAGATAACTTGCTCCCTATTTACAAGGAGATGCAGATGTTACGCAAACTCGCCTATCTTTTTCTCATCATTTTCTTTGCTGTAAGTGCTTTTGCCATTTATACCTTCGTGCGCGGGGCGCAAGCCGTGGACAATGCCATCTTAGAACCAGTGGGCAATTTGTTCCGCCAAATTGTGCTGCCTGTGACCCCCGAAATCTTGCCCAGCCCTACGACCATCGTTTTGGAAATCAAAGATTTGGCGCGGCTGGAAACCGCCTCCTACGAGCTGGAGAAGGTCGTCACGGCCGAATCCAATACCGATGTGTTGTGGGGGGCACTGGGTGAGAAGCTCATCTTTGTGGCCTATGGCAAAGTGGTAGCTGGGGTAGATATGTCGGCTATGCGTGCCGAGGATTTGCAGGTGGTTGACCCGAAAACGGTGTGGGTACACTTGCCCGAAGCGGAGTTGTTTACCGATCTGCCTGTGTTGGATACCGACCGTTCCTACGTTGCCGACCGCGATACGGGGCTGTTTACCCGTGCTGACCCTGAATTAGAAACCCAGGTGCGCCGTGAGGCGGAAGATGCTATTGTGGAAGCGGCGCAGTCGAGTGAACTATTAGCCAGAGCCAATGAGAATGCACAGGCGTATATGGAAAATTTTTTGCGGGGGTTAGGCTTTGAAAACGTGGTTTTTATGGAGGAAACCCCTCCGGTTCCGCCGCCGTATGAGCAGCCAGTGCCGAAGGGGTTTGCCGTTACGCCTATTCCGAATCCGTAATGTCGTTGTATGACCGCTTTGCGTACGGGAGACAGTTATCAGTAAACAGTAATCAGTTATTAGTTATCAGTGGACAGTACTGATTACCGATTACTGTTTACCGATCAGGCCGGTATTTCGTCATCAGGGCGGGGGCCAGGGTCTGAGAGGCCGCTGGTGGAAAAGCGGTTGGGGGCTTCAACTGCCATGTGGCCTTCGCAGAGAATGTGACAAGAAAGACGATATTGCCCCATAGCCCCGTTGCTTTCCAGCTTGGCTTGCTCGCGGGGATGGTAACTTTCAGGTTCCCCTTCGCTAAAGGTGACGCGGCAGGTAGTGCAGCGGGCGTTGCCACCGCAGCGATGCAGCATGTCAATGCCTTCGTCAATGAGGGCTAAAATAAGGCGTTTGCCGTCTGGGGCTTCAAAGGTTTTACCATCTATGGTAATGGATGCCATTGGTTTCCTCCTCGAATGGGACACGGACGAACGCGGATGGGTTTGGGTGTTTGTTTGTGACCTGTTACGCCGCTGTTCATGGTGTCTTTTTAAAATGGATTAGTAATGGGTAGGTTTTAGCATGATTCAGGTGGGAAAACAACTTTGGGGTTTGCGGGGGTTAACGGCCGTTTATCTCCTCTACGCCCTCATCTGGATTCCCCTTGAAGGCAATTTGCGCCGGGCGGTGGCGATGGGGGTGGTGACAACGGCCGTTTTGCTGATGCACGGCTGGCAGCGGTATGGGGCGGGGCGGGTGGTGTCGCTGGGGAGGTGGCTGGGAAAAACGGCCGTTTTTGGCCTTCTCTTTGGCGCAGGCAGCAGCTTGCTCACCCTGGCAGCGATGGCCGTCAAAACCGGCCTCCACGCCCACGGCCCCGAATTCACCCCCGCCGAAATCATTTGGGTATGGCAACAACTGCCGCTGTGGGCAATGGCTGGGCTGCTGGCCGGGCTGGGGGCGGGATTAGTAATCGGTAATCAGTAATTAGTGACCCGTACTGATTACCGATTACTGATTACTTGCCAACTTCTGTTCCAGTCCCTTCAACGCTTCCTCCAACTGTGCCTGGCGCAGGCTGGTGGTTACGTCGCCACGGGTGCGTTCCAGCACGGCACGGACGGTGTCGGTGCGGCGGCGCAGCCCGCCGGTCAGGTTGTCGTTGAAGTCAATGGTTACCAACAGGCTGTAAATTTGATCCATGTAGTCGAGCAGCCGCTCCACTTCCTCGGTGTGGCCGTGGCGGATGATGTCGAGAATACGGCGGCGCAGCTCGGTGGCGGCTTCGGCCAGCCCGTTGAGCCAGGTAGTTGCTTCCATGTTTAGCTCTTCAGGGCGGGGTAACGGCCGTTCGCGCAGCATTGCATGGAGTAAAAACGCCTCGGCTACTTCCTTTAGTGCATCCTGCGTATAGCCAGCGTGATAGAGTGATGGAAACGCGGCTACCCCATCTGTCATTGCTTTAGCTTCAGCTTGTGCCTCGGCCATGAGCTTTTCCGCTTTTACCCATTCATCCCGGTGTAGGGCGCGAATGGTGCGGGCACACAAGCTAATCAGGCTGCGCGACTGCTGGTATGCCCCATCCCGTGCACTGTTCATTTCTTCCAACTGCTGCCGGATGGTTTCGACTGTTTGCTCAAGCTGCTCCATCTGTTGCTACTCCTCCGGTTTGCCCGGCTCGGTAAAACCAAAGAAATGGTCGGCCATGGTGTCCCCAGGTAGTTTGATGGGGCCAAATTGTTGCTCATACTTTGCCAAATTTTGCGCCAGCGCATTTTGCAGCAGTTTGGCGTGGAGTGGTGTCATAATGGCTCGTGCTACAATATTGCCACGGGGTGAATGCGGTAAAATTTGGGCGAAGTCGAGGAAAAACTCCATTTGTTTGTGGCTAATAAAGGCCAGATTGCTATAAACTGGCGTCACTTCTTTGGGAATATCAATGGCGATTCGTTTTTGTGGTGGTTGCTCTTGCTGATCCATAAAGGTTTTTCGGTCTTGGGTACAGATTCGGCTGAATCTGACCGTCATCTGATAAATGGGCATT
>JAGQGA010000176.1 GCA_020432595.1 Anaerolineales bacterium
ATTGACCGCACCGGCAAGCTGCAATCATTTCGCTTCGGGGCGTTTGAAATTGCCGCCCACGGCAGCGCCCCGTTTATCCCCACCGTCATTTTTTATGACCGATTGGATATTGTGCGCTGGGGAGATGAATCTATTTTTGCGGCTATTTGGCGGCTTGCCAGCCGCAGCGGTGTCATCCATGCTTACCTCATCCCCCTACCCACCGTTTACCCCACCCCTGCCGACAACCCGCAGCAGCTTGCCGAAGCGGCACACACGGCAATTGGCGCGGCGTTGGCAGAAAGGAGTAATCAGTAATCAGTTATCAGTTTGGCAACTGATTACCGATTACCGATTACCGATAACCTATGACCCAACCAACAACACCCCAAAACCGTCCCCTGGAACCACAAAAAAAAGCCATTGTCATCGGAGCATCTTCCGGCATTGGCGCGGCACTGGTGCGTGAACTGGTGCGACAAGGCTACTATGTAGCGGCACTGGCGCGGCGCGAAGAGAAGCTGAACCAGCTTTGTGAGCAAATCAACACCACTTCTGGCAGCAACCAAGCGCGGGCGTATGTCCATGATGTGACGGATTTTACGGCCGTTTCTCCCCTCTTCCAGCAAATTGTGGCCGATCTTGGCGGGCTGGATTTGGTGGCCTATGTAGCCGGGGTGCAGCCGGCCGTCGCGCTCAACGAATACAATTTTGAAAAAGATAGGGCGATGGTGGAAACTAACCTGCTGGGGGCGATGGCGTGGCTGAACGAAACGGCCGTTCGCTTTGAACGCACCGGCAGCGGCCACATCGTTGGCATCGGCTCCATCGCCGGAGATCGTGGGCGCGTCGGCGGCCCTGGCTACAACAGCAGCAAAGCCGCCCTCGCCACCTATTTGGAAGCACTTCGCAACCGGCTTTCACGGCACGGTGTCACCGTCACCACCATCAAACCCGGCTTCACCGACACCGTGTTTCTGGCAAACGCCCCTAAAACCTTCTGGGTCATCTCCCCCGCCGAAGCCGCCGCCCAGATTGTTCAGGCCATCGAAAAAAAGAAACAAACGGTTTACGTCCCCGCCCGCTGGGGTCTCGTCGGCCTCATCATCCGCCACATCCCATCGTTCATTTTCCGCCGTCTCAGTGTATAATGACAGACAGTATCGGCGTTAGGTAGGGGCGTATTGCATACGCCCTTTCCCTTTTTGTAGAGTGGAGCTATGAACTGGCAAAAACACATCCATTCCGAAATCAATCCATGATAGAGAAAAGCCGAACGCAATCCACATTGCAGACCCAAACACAAAACGGCCGTTTTTCCCCCCATCTCCCCAACAAACGGCTAGAGAAACTTACCGCCTGGGGACGCGCCAGCAGCAGCGTGGCCTATGTCTACCGCCCCGGCAACACCGAGCAGTTAGCCGAGTTATTTGAACTGGCGCGGCAAACGGGGCGCACGGTCGGCTTCCGCGCTGGGGGCAACAGCTATGGCGATGCCCCGGCCAACAGCGAAAATATCATCGTCAGCCTAGCGCGGATGAACCGCATTTTGGATTGGAACCCAGAAAACGGCCGTTTATGCGTCGAACCCGGCGTTACCCTCCAGCGCGTTTGGGAATACACCCTCGGCGACGGCTGGTGGCCGGCCATTTGCACCGGCACCATGAAAACCACCATGGGCGGCTGCGCGGCCATGAACACCCACGGCAAAAACGCCTGGAAAGTCGGTCACTTTGGCGACCACGTATACGAATTTGACCTAATGCTGCCCAGCGGCGAAATTATTACTTGCAGCCGCCAGCAAAACAGCGACCTCTTCCACGCCGCCATCGGTGGCTTTGGCATGTTGGGCTGCTTCACCAGCCTCACGCTCCAGCTCAAGCGTGTCTACTCCGGCCTGCTCCATGTCGAAGCCCTCACCCGCCCCACTTTGCACGACACCTTTACCTACTTTGATGAGCATCTCCATGACTCCGACTACCTTGTTGGCTGGCTCGATGCCTTTGCCACAGGCAGCCAGCTTGGGCGCAGCGAACTCCATCGCGGGGTGCTGCTGGCCCCCGGTGACGACCCCGCCCCGGAGCAAACGCTGCGGCTGGAAAGCCAGCGGCTGCCCGATGCCATCATGGGAATCCTGCCTAACTCAATACTTTGGCGTTTTCAACGGCCGTTTTGGAACAACCTCGGGATGCGCTTTGTCAACCTGGGCAAGTTCAGTGCCGCTCGGCTGCGCGACGGCAGCAGCTACCGCCAACCCCACGCCCTCTTCCACTTCCTGCTCGACCATTTCGACTGGGACAAACCGTTTGGGCCCGGCGGCCTCATCCAATACCAGCCATTTATTCCCGCCGCCAACGCCGAAGCTGCTTTCAGCGAAATGCTGCGGCTGTGCCAACGGCGCGGCCTACCCAACTATCTCAGCGTCCTCAAACGCCACCGCCCCGATGATTTTCTTATTTCCTATGGGCTGGATGGCTACTCAATGGCGATGGATTTTCGCCTTACCAGCAGCAACCGGGAGGATGTGGTGAAGCTGACGCGGGAGCTGGATGAGATTGTGCTGGGGGCAAACGGCCGTTTCTACCTCGCCAAAGACAGCACCCTTCGCCCGGCCATCGCCCGCGCCTACCTCGGCGAAGACACCATCGCCCAGTTCCGCACCCTCAAACAGCGGTGCGACCCTGACAACCTCATTCAAACCAACCTCTGGCGGCGTGTCTTCAGCTTGTGAAAAAGAACGATATGAACCGTGTAATCTCTGTTTTTGGCAGTTCTGCCCCTAAACCGGGCAGTGCCGCCTACGAAGAAGCGTATACCATTGGCCGCCTGCTGGCCGAAGCGGGTTTTGCCGTTGCCACCGGGGGGTACAGCGGCACCATGACGGCGGCCAGCCAGGGGGCGGCCGAAGCCAACGGCCGTGTAATTGGGGTCACTTGCACCCAAATCAGCGAGTTTCGCCACTTTGGCCCCAACCGCTGGGTACAGGAAGAGATTCGCTACGACACGCTGCGCGACCGGCTGCTCCATTTGGTGATGCACAACGACGGAATTATTGTGCTGCCGGGCGGTATCGGCACGCTGTCGGAAATGACGATGGCCTGGGGGCTGCTACAGGTGGGTGAGATGGAAAAACGGCCGTTTTCCCTCCTCGGCTCCATATGGCACAACACTATCCAAACCTTCTACACCCCCGAATACGTCGCCGCCGATTATTTAGCCCTGCTCCATTTTGCCACCACGCCGCAAGAAGCCGTGGCGCATATGGGCACGGGAAATAACAAGTAACAAGTAGCAGGTTTTTACTTGCTACTTGCAACTTGTTACCTGCAACCATTCTATACTTTCAAAAGGCACAAACTGACATTTTTGGAGATTGAGAGACTGAGAGATTAAGAGACTAATCTCCTAATCTCCCAGTCTCCTAGTCTCGTTCGCAAAATGTCAATTTATGACCGCGACTGATGTAATGACTTCTCAAACCATTTTTCTCAAACTGGGCGGTTCGTTGATTACCGACAAAACGGGGGTGGAGGCGGTACGCGCCGAGGTGCTGGCGCGGCTGGCACAGGAAATTAACGACGCTCGGCAAGCTAACCCGAATTTGCAATTGGTGCTAGGGCACGGCAGCGGCTCCTTTGGGCACGTGGTGGCGGCCAAATACGGCACGCGGCGGGGTGTAGCCGGTTCTGCCGCCTGGCGCGGCTTTGCCGAAGTGAGCGCGTCGGCCATGCGGCTGAATGCGCTGGTGAAGGAGGCGTTGCTGGCGGCTGGGGTTCCGGCCATGACCCTGTCACCATCGGCATCGGTGGGGTGTGAAAACGGCCGTATTGTCCACATCACCGCTGCCCCCATTGCCGCCGCACTCGCGGCTGGGCTGGTGCCCATTGTCCACGGCGACGTGGCGTTTGACAGTCAAATCGGGGGAACGATTGTTTCTACCGAGGAAGTAATGATGGCACTGGCACCAACGCTGCGGCCGGCGTGGCTGCTGCTGGCCGGGGAAACGGCCGGGGTGTATGACCAGCAGGGGGCGACGATTCCGCTCATCACCCCGCACAATCTGGCCGATATTGAAGCGGCACTGGGCGGCTCACGCGGCACCGATGTGACGGGCGGCATGGCAAGCAAGGTGCGCGGGATGCTGGCACTGGCGGCACAGCAGCCGCAAATGGCAATTCGGATTTTTTCGGGGTTGGAAGCGGGGGTGCTGGAGCAGGTGTTGGCGGAGCCAGAAACGGCCGTTGGAACGTTGCTGCGGCATCGCTAGACTGTACAGCGTGGTGCGTGGTGCGTGCCATAGACCCGTTTTCGCACCACGCACCACGTTGCCTTTATTCATACGCCAACACTTCCCGAATCGTGAGCCTGGATGCGCCGCGTGCCGGACCCAGGCTGGCGGCAATGGCAATAAAAATCACCGCTACCAGCCAAAAGACCATTCCCCCCACCGAAAAGGTGTAGTCTAGCGGAATGCCGAGCAGTGCCAGCCCAATTTGGTCGCTGAGCAGGTGGCTGATGGGGAGGGCAAGCAGGCTGCCCAGCAGCCAGCTTATAAAGCCCACGGCAATGCCCTCGGCAATGACAATTTGGCGAACGGCCGTATCTGAGGCCCCAATTGCCCGCAGCACCCCAATTTCCCGAATCCGCTCCAGGATGTTGATGCTCATGGTCGTGGTCAGCCCCAACCCCCCCACCGTCGCCAGCAGCACGGCCATCATCACCAAAAAGGCAATCACAATATTAAACTGAAATGCCGTAGATTCGCGCCGCTGCTCCGTCGTTTGGGTGCGGTTTACCAAAATCCCTAACGCCTTGTACTGGTCGCTTAGCACCGTTGCCATTTGCAGTTGGGCATCGCCGCCATGACCAATGGTGCCGATTTTGATGGTGTTTGCCATGCCAAGCTGGCGCGTGGCGCGGGTGTAGGCCTCGTAGTTGACATAAACGGCCGCCCCACGGTTGTCTACAGGCACAACGCCGACGACCGTCCAGAGGGATTTACGGCCGTTTAATTCCATCTCAATCTCGCCCCCCACGGCTACATCTGGCTGTAGCTCGGCAAATTCGGTGTTGATCACCACCGCCTGCTGGTCTTCCGGCAGCAGCCAGCGGCCGGCCTCCATTTTGGGGTTGATAAAGGGAGAGGGGTTGGGCGCGGCTACCAAAATAAAGTTTTCGCTAAAGGTGTCGTTGGCAAAAACGCGCCGCCCGGTGCTTAAAAACCAGCTTTCAACGGCCGTTACACCCATCATCTGCCGCGTTAGCTCCTCCGTCCGCTCGGCGCGATAGGGGCGCGAGAGATAGAGGCTGACATCGTATTGGTGATAGCGTAAAAAGTTTTCCACCGTCACCGTGACCGAATCGCGCACGCTGAGGACGGAGATAAAGAGGGCGGTGCCGAGGATGAGGGTGGTTAGGGTGAGCAGCAGCCGTCCTTTTTGGCGAATGGTGTTGCGCAGGGAGATGATTAACGGCCGTTGCAGCGGCAACCACGTCTGTAGCTGCATAAACAGCCGGTCAACCACCCCATGACCACCGCTGCCGCCAATCCCCATACTGTTGAGCGCCTGATTAGTTGTAATGCGCACCCCGCTAAAAACCGGCCACAGTGCCGCCAGCAGCGGCACCAATAGCCCCACCGCCACCTGCAGCAAAATGATGGACGGGGGCACGGCAAAACTGGCGATTTCGACATTTAAAAGCCCAGCGGCAAAGTTGACGGCCGGCCGCGCCGCCAGCAGCGCCAGCGGTATCCCCCACAGCAGCGCCACCATGCCATAAAAAAGCACTGTCACCAAATACATCCCCACAATTTGCTGCTGCCGCGCCCCCACCAGTTTCATCACCCCAATTTGCCGAATTTGCTGCGTTAGGAGGGCGGAAATGGTGTTGACAACCAAAAAGCCGGAGAGCAGCAGGGTGATGACCCCACACACACCCAAAATCAGCACCAGCGTCTCGATGATGTCCTGTACAGGGTGTTCACCGGAAGGCGGAATGCGAAAGCCGACGACATCCCGTCCGGTACGCTGCAGCTTGTCTTCAACCTGGGTTAAAACAGCGCGGATGTGGCTCTCGTCCCCCACGTTTTCGGCCACGCGAAAGTGCAAATCGGTATAGTATGCCCCCACACCTAGCAGGTCGAGGGTTTCAAGGGTGACAAAGCCGGAGGCGCGTTCAAGGAGTTCGGCGCTAGGAAGACCGCTGTCATAGGCCAGACCAACCAGCTCCAGCTCCTTATGCGTGCCGTCGTTTAGCTCAATGGTCAGGGTGTCGCCCACTTGGGCGTTGATGTAGGCCAGGGCGCTTTGTTCCAGCACAACCTGACGATTACCGGGGGGCCATTGGCCGCTGTATGGGGTAAAGCGGTCAAGCTGGATGTGGTTGTAGTCGGGAACGGCCGTTAACACCAGCCCCTTCCACTCATCCACCCCCGTTTGCACCTGCACCGACACCGTCCGCCGCGCCTCTGCCGCCACAATTTCCGGCATCTGCGCCACGCTTTCGGCCAAATCGGCGTCAAACGGCTGCGTAAAAATCGTCGCCGAGGAGGCATAGGTCGCGTCGTAGTTCCGCAGCAGCTCCCGCAGCAGCACCGTCCGCGCCGTGGCAATAAACCCCACGGCAAATACCCCCACACCAATCGCCATAACCACCAGGGTTGTCCGTGCCCGGTTGCCCAGCAAATCTAACCAAACTTTGCGCCAGCGAATTCTCATTGTATTTTGATGAAGAGATAGGACGCGGACAAACGCAGACAGTTCTTTCGGATCTCGTGGGGTTGACAAATTTGGTGCGTGGTGCGTGGTGCGTCAAAAGCGCTTATTGGCTACGCACCACGTACCACGCACCACGTTAAAAACGGACCAACTCCCTGAATTCCCAAAGAGCTAAACATTCGTGTTTGTCCGTGTCCCAATCCTCTTAACTCCGTGAACGGCCGAAAGTGGTCAACATCCCCGCCAGCACCAGCGCCGTCCAAATGTGCATCAGTGCCAAAATGACGCGATTGGCAACGGTGACAGCGGCCGGCAGTTGGAACACGGGTGCCAGCGAAACCAGCAGCACCACCAGTGCCAGTACGCGAAAAAGGGTAATCGGCCGGCCGGTGCGACCCAGCAGCACATAGATTAACACGGCCAGGATGCCGGGAACGGCCGTTGCACCTATGACCAACAGCAGTGGCATCGGAGTCGCGTCCGCATTGGGAAAGGCTATCAGCAGCCCCCCCGTGATGGCACGGCCAATGAAGTAAAGGATCAGGTTGCCCACAATGCCAAGGATGATGGCAGCAATCGTGACCCACCACAGGTGTTGGGTAGCAACTCGTTCACTTTTTCCAGCGTTACTCAATGTAGACATGTTTGTTCTTCTCCAAAGCAGATAGGACGCAGATCTTCTAGATTACCATAATCTGGACAGGTCAGAACCAAAAACGTTACACAGAGGCTCACAGAGAAGACACAGAGAGACACAGAAGAAAATGAACTGTTTTCTCGCTTTCTCTGTGAAACGCTTCTTATCTCTGTGAAATTCTGTGTCACTTCTTGTTTTGCGTACAAGCCTTTCATCGTTAAGGTACTAAACTTGCCTAGCAACCATTGCACGTACAGGTAAATCTACATCCTATTTTCAAGGTTCATCAAGAAATTCTTGCTCTGATTATGGTGCAAAAGGGGTGCCCCGTGCAATGATCTTTCATCAAACAGTGATAGTCAATCAGCAATATTTGGCGCAAAGCAGGCCAGAAAATCGGGCGGGATGCGGATGGGACGGCCGTTTTTCAAATTCACCCACACCCAAAGCACATGCGCCCGCGCCAGCAGTGCCCCGTCCCCCACCCGCGTGATGGTGTAGTGACGAACGGCCGTTGCCCGCTTCACATCGGAAATCCAGGTCGTTGTTTCCACCTCATCCCCCATGACGGCCGGTTGTAAATATTGAATGCGATAACGCCGCGCCATAATGCCAAAGCCATGTTGCACCATTCGCATCATCGGCCAGCCGTAGTGTGCCGCCACCTGCACGCCGCAATCTTCGATGTAGGCCAGATAGACGCTGTTGTTGACGTGCTGCGCCGGGTCAATATCGCGCCATTCCACCAAGCGGCGCAAGCTAAATTTGCCCGGCGGTGGTGGCGAAGCCGTGGGAAATGGCTCCGAGTTGCTTTCCCCCACGCTGCCATCTGGCAAAAACGCCGCCACCATTTCCGGCGGCACGCGCACTGGCCGCCGCGTGGCTGTTTCCAGAAAAACCCAGTCGCTGCTGGCCGTGGCCGCCAGCTCACCCGTCGCTGCTATGCGCAGCTCATAGACCCGGCGTGAGCGCACGCGACGAAAACTTTCTGCCCAGGTTCGCACCACCACGGTGTCGCCGTAGGTCAGCGGGGTCAAATAGGTCACGTCGGTTTCGTGAATCCACCACTGCCGACCCATGTCTTCGTAGCGGGAAATGGGGTAATTAACGGCCGTTGACGCATCCAACGCCGCCTCCTGCATCCAGCGCACGTATTGCGCGTGGTTCACATGCCCATAGGCATCACATTCGTAGTGCCGCACTCGGAAAGCGCGTTCATAAACAACCATAATCCTGTTTTCCAAACGAGACTCTATGGTGCGTGGTACGTGGTGCGTGCGCTTTACGCACCACGTACCACGTTTATCAACCCCACAAGACCAAATAATCTTACCCCTTCAACACATCGCTGCTAATCGCGTTTGGGATGATGGCCGCATTTTTGGGCAGCGGCCCATGTTTACCCCACAGCATCCCCAGGGCACGCAAAGGCTGGCCGCGAAAGCGGGTTTGGCACTGTTGGCAAACCATATCCTCATCACCGGGCTGCATACGCGGCTGCTTTACCACGTGCCCCACGCCCCGGTGGGGGCAAGCCCCCTGCCCAGCATCGTTGATCAGGTCGCAAAGACCATTTGCCAGCGGATCCAAAACGGGGTCGCTGGTGGCCGGGAATTGAAGCTGCTGCACCCCAATCCAGGGCAGGTCGCGCTTGGTGGCAATGCGGGCTTGCAGCGGTTCACCCGCATCCACCACGGCCCAATACTCCTTCCAATGGGTATCGGTGCCAACAAATTTAACGCTGGGCTGCTGCGGATTTAGCAGCAGATCAAACCGCTCCACATCGGGCACCTCCTCGCGCCGGTGCCAGGGTAGCAAGCCATGATCAAGCAGTTGTGCCACGCGCTCGGCTTCGGGGCGCTGGGCAGCAAG
>JAGQGA010000177.1 GCA_020432595.1 Anaerolineales bacterium
GCGCTCATATAAATACGCCACTAGTTCGCGCAGCCGTTGGCTTTGCAGGGCCTCAATGTCGGGGCGGGGCATGGTTTCCATTGCTTCATTCCAAATCATGTGCGTCTCTCCTCGTGCTTGGTGGGTTGCTTGTGTTTATGCTGGGATTATAGAAGAAACGGCCGTTTTCGTCTAAAACCACATTGTCCCACCAACCATTCGATAATTGTCTAATGCACGGCCGCGCGGAATCAGGTAGACTACATTTGATACCATACCTTTTTATAGGCACAGAGTTACCTATTTGCGAGATTGGAGATTAGAGATTGGAGATTAGTTAGCCTCCAATCTCTAATCTCCAATCTCCAATCTTCTACACAATTTTGGAGGTTCTGTCACATGACCCAATACGCTTATTTTAACGGTTCGATTGTTCCTATGGCCGAAGCCAATGTCAGCATTGCCTGCAACACCTTGCACTACGGCACTGGCTGTTTTGGCGGTTTGCGCGGCTATTGGAACGAGGAAAAAGAGACCCTGTACACGTTTCGCCTAGTTGAGCATTACAAACGATTCCTGAACAGCGCCAAGCTGCTCATGTGCAACTTTGACTACACCCCGGAAGAGCTACGTGACATCACCCTTGAACTGCTGGCACGGGAAGGATGGCGCGAAAACGTCTATATCCGGCCGCTTGCTTATAAAGACGACGGTATTTACCGCGTTTGGCTGCACGATGGCAACGACAAGGTGGCGATTTTCAGCCAGCCCGTTGGCTCTTATTTGGGGGAAAAGATGCTCAACGTGTGTGTCAGTGCTTGGCGGCGGGTGGACGACACGGCCATTCCGGCGCGGGGCAAGATTAGCGGTGCTTATGTCAACAGTGCCCTGATCAAAAGTGATGCCGTATTAAGCGGCTATGACGAAGCTGTTGTCCTCAACCAGGATGGTCACGTTTCCGAAGGAAGTGCTGCTAACTTTATGATGGTGCGCGATGGTGTGCTGATTACGCCGCCGATTACCAGCAATCTGCTGGAAGGCATTACCCGCCGCTCCATTTTGCATTTGGCGCAGGTGGAACTGGATATTGAGGTGCAGGAGAGAGAAATTGACCGCACCGAGCTTTACATTGCCGAAGAAGCGTTTTTCTGTGGTACGGGGGCGCAAGTTTCCCCCATTGGCTCCATTGACCACCGCACCGTTGGCGATGGCAAGCTTGGCCCGGTGACAGAGCAAATCCGCGATCTTTATTTTGATGTTGTGTACGGCCGCAACGAGAAATATTTGCACTGGCTGTCGCCCGTGCCGCAAATGGAAATAGCTTAACCCTTGACGTGGGTGACGCGGTAACATACAATACGACTAATATACCTTAATTTAAGTATACAGTAGGGAACGAGGCATGCCTCGTTCCCTACCCCACTACCTCCATGCGAAACCCACGCGAACGAGTGTTGCCGATTTCAGAACGGCCGTTACCCGAAGCCCCAGCCTGGCTCAACGAAGCCAGCTTTCTCATTGAAGCTGGCGTTCGCAGTGCCAAAACTGAAAACACCTATCGCAGCGGCCTGCGCCTGTTTGCCGACTGGCTGCAGCACTTCGGCCATGTAGGATATGACAAGGAAGAAGAATGGCCGCTGTCGCCGGAGAGGTTAACAACGGCCGTTATTCTCACCTACCGCAACTGGCTCTTTGCCAACCGCTCCCGCTCCACCGTCACCACCTACATGGCCGCCGTTACCGGCTACCTCAATTTTCTCGATGGTATTGACCAACTCCCCCCTGCCGTCCAGCTTGGCAAGCTCCAGCGGCAAATGGCGCGGCGGCAAGTGGAGCGTAACCAAGCGGAAACGGTCATTGACCTCGATCTGGTGCGGCAGCAAATTCCCCGCATTGTTACCTATTACAACGAACTCCCCCTACCCCCTGAAAACGACCGCTACAACCGGCGGCTATCGCTACTGCGTGACCGCGCCGTCGTCGCCGTGCTATATTCTACGGCCGCCCGCATTTCCGAAGTCGTTGCCCTCAACCGCGCCAACATGGATCACGGCAATGCCCACTACGCCACCATCACCGGCAAAGGCTCCAAACCGCGCACCATCCACATTCGTGACTATGCCCGTGACGCGATTCGCGCCTATTTAAGCGAGCGACGAGATGCCAACCCCGCCCTCTTTGTCTCCCACAGCCAAAATTCGCGCAGTGCCCGTCTGTCTATCACTTCTGTCCACAACGTTGTCAAAAAGGCGGTCAAGGCCTTGCACCTGCACCGTAGCATCTCGGCTCACGATTTTCGCCATTACCGCGCCACGCAGCTTTTGCGCGAAGGAATGCCGCTGGAAGTGGTACAGGAATATCTCGGCCACTCCGACGTTTCCACGACGCGCAACATCTATGCCCCCGTGCTGGGGGTGCATGTGGTCAGCGAATGGCTGGATAATGTGGATATTGCCCCGGAAGCGGCGGCGGATTTGGTGGAAGAAAAATAGGACGCAGACGAACGCGGACGAACGCGGATAAGTTTTGGTAAACAACAGCCTTCGATATGGAGATTGGAGATTGCAAACCCTCATCAATCGCCAATCTCCAATCTCTCACTTAATCTTCCAACTTCACCAGCGACCAATCATCAATAAACCAACTGTTATTGTTGTTGATGTAACGGTTGCGGAACGCTGCCCCCAGCCGCACCGTGGCCGGTGCATCCAGCGTAAAGTCATAGGTCATGGTGTTGCGAGTGGCAACCGTGGTGCCAGACCAACCTGTGCCACCATTGTTGAAAATGATGCGTACTTCAGCCGCCTGTGGGTCGGTGTTCCATACCTTTTGGTTGCCATTGTAATCTAGCACCGTGTCGGGGAAATAACGAGCAGTAAAGCGGTAGCTGCCGGCCGGTAAAGCAATATCGGTAAAGATGCCAAAGCTAGTCGGCCCATGCCCCTTAAACGCCTTAATCGTTTTGTTGCCATTAAAGACAAACTGAGCGCGTTCAGCGTCAGGCAGGTCAGCAGTGGTGATCACCCGAATTTCGGGGCGCAAAAACAGGTCGTTGGGGTCGTCAGTCAGGGTATTTGGCCCCTCATCGGTAAAGGCAGACCAGTGGATGGGAAGCTGCAGTTCGTTGATGCCGTTAAAAAAGTACCAATCCTCTTCAAAGGAAGGGTTTGGCAGCAGGTTTTGCCCAACAGCAGGGGCTGGCGGTGCGCCAGGAACGGCCGTTGCTGGTGCCGCTTCTGAAGCCACGCTAGTTGGTGCCGCAGCCAAGGTGCCATCCCAACCGGGAATGATCAATTCCTGCCCGGCACGTAAAAAGTTTTGATCGTTCAATCCATTGGCTGCCAGAATATCGTTGGCGGCTACGCCAGTACGAAAAGAGATCGAAGCCAGCGTATCGCCTGATTGAACGGTATAGGTGTTGCCAGCAGAAACGGCCGTTGGTTCCGGCGTAGCTGTCGGTTCAGCCGCCGCTTCAGTTGGCACCTCAGTTGGCGTCACCATTACCTCTACCAGCCGCGTCACCTCAACGGGCATTGCCACTGTCACCTCGACAGGCACTTCAACCGTTACAACTTGCGCCACTTCCACTGTTACTGGCACATCCTGATTAACAATACGGGTTACTTCTACTGTTTGTGGTTCGCTGCTACAGCCAATGGCTAACAGCCCCACGACAACCAATCCCACAAAATAGCTTGGCCGCCCCCATAAATTCCACATTCTTTTATTCACGTTTTTGTACAAACTTCCTTTTCTTTCCTGCAAATTTCTGCTGTTGCCAGAAGCAACCCACGTGCCCTTGAGCAACAGCTAATCATCTATTGTATCTGCATCTGCTGCCAATGCATAAAAGCCCCGGCGAGGCCAAAGGCAGCCAAGTGAAAACAGTATATCCACAAACTCAGCCCCGGTGCCGCTAAATCCTGACGGTGGACAACCACCATCAACAAATCAAGTGTGCTGGCAGCAATCATCAGATTGGCAATATAACGCAAATTTTGCCAGTTTCCTTCGACTTTGAACCACAAAAGCCAGCAATAAATTTGTCTAGATGCAAAAAAGTGACCAGGGAAATGAAGATGCCAGCAGAAACCAGAACGGGAACCAGAAACCGCGCTGGCTCCCATTGCCCTTTGTAAGTTAAATAGCCAACAACAACCGCACCGCCCAAGTAGAGTGCCCCGAAGAGAGCAGCATTGAGCGGCGGCTTGATTTCCCAGAAAAAGAGGGTGTCTGTATGGGCAGGCCAGAACAGCAGCAAAATGGCTCCGGCCAAAGCGTTGACGGCAACAAACCAGCAGACAATTTTGGTAAACATTGTCATAGAGCTGGTTGGTCGTGTCATGGCTGTGCTCCCGTCGCCTTTGGGGTATTTGGGTCGCTGCTCCATTCACTCCAAGAACCGACGTACAAACGGCCGTTTCCCACCCCGGCATGAACCAAAGCCAGCAAATTGGCGCAGGCACTCACACCAGATCCGCAGTAGAACACCGCTTCATCGGCGGGCGTGTTGCCTAACAGGTCGCGGAATTGCGCCGCAAGCTGTGCTGGGGCCAAATACCCCCCTTCCCCCCAGTTGCGCTGATAGAAAAAGTTAACCGCACCAGGGACATGCCCGGCAACGGCGTCAATGGGTTCGATTTCACCCCGGTAGCGATCAGGGGCACGGGAATCAACCAGCAGCGGAACGCTGAGGACATCCGTTTTGACAACCACCCAGTCGTGGCGCGGGGTTCCGGTGAAAACGGCCGTTTTTGCCCCCTCCGACCCCGCTTGCTCCGGCAGCCCCGCCGCCTTCCACGCTGGGAAGCCCCCTTCCAGCACCGCCGCCGCTTGGTGCCCCATATAGCGTAGCATCCACCACAGACGCGAGGCTACCATGCCGTTGGCATCATCATAGGCCACGACCTGCGTTTGGTTGCCGATACCCAAACGGCTAAACAGTTGCACCAAAGCTTCAGGCGTGGGCAGCGGGTGGCGACCCGCGTCCGTGACGGGCGGGCCGCTGAGGTCATGGTCAAGGTGGGCATAAATCGCGCCGGGGATGTGGCCGACCAGATAGTTACGTCGGCCAAGCTCGGTGTCGGCCAGGCTAAAGCGGCAATCCACGATAACCCAATCGGGGTCGTGTAAGTGGGCGGCAACCGTTTGGCTGTCAATCAAGGTTGTGTACATGTTTCCTTCCTCACATGTTGGTAAACACAGATAGAAAGAAACACAGATGCTATTAATTTCATCTGTGTTCTTTCAATTTGTGGTTACCCTGCTTACGTTTTTGGGAAGAATGATAGCGGGAGAACGGCCGTTTGTACAAACTCAGTTGGCACGTTGTGCACGCGGGATTTGCAGCTTGGCGTTGACAAATTCGGGGTGCGTCAGATTTAGCCCTTGTGCCAGCAGGCGGATTTGCTCCATCTCTTCATACCCCACACAGCCATCGGCGGCGGCCACGGCAAAAAGGATGTCGAGAAAGCGAACGCGCTCTTCGCGGTTGGTGGCTTGGGTAAATTGGCGCATCATGCGGTAGGGATCCAGCGCGGCGGTGACAGCCATCAGCGAGACTTCGGTGACAAAAACGGCCGTTTTTCTGTCCACCCCCCAAAAATTTTCCAACGCCTGTACCACCGCCTCATACTCGCGCTCATCCACTTTGCGGTCAGTGTGCGCCACTTTTGCCAGCAGCCCCCCGGCCAAACTCAGCTTTCGCAGCTCCTGTTCGGGCATGTCTAGCTGGGTTTCTTCCATGTTCAACCGCTGGCAGACGGCATAATAGACACGGTTTTTGATAAAATCATCAAAATATTGTTCGCGGTTGGGGGCATGAGCCACGGCAGCAATACGGCGGCGCACCGCCTCGCTGACCAGCCAGCTAAATTGGGAGAAAAAGTTTAGCTCCACGCTCTCGATGGCATTTCGGATTTCCTGAAAAACGGCCGTTTCTTCCGGTGTCACCACCCCATCGGCCATAATCATATTTTCGATGGCCCGCACCGCCAACGCCTTGTCCGCCGGATGCCGCAGCACACCCTGCAACTCCACCACCAGCCGCTGGCGCTCTTCCTCCCCTACCGGCGTGAGCATATACAGCTCCAGCAATTGCCAATCTTGCTCATTGAGCCGTACCCCCTGCTCTTGCCCCACTTGTGGCAAATAAAACAGCAGGTCACGCACACTGTCAATCTCTTCGTCGCTGACACGGCCGTCGGCCCAGGCGGCGGCAATGACAACTTTTCCCAACGTTAAAATTAAACCATGACTATCCATTACACCACGCTCCAATACTTTGTTTGCAGGTAACAAGTGGCGGGTCGCAAGTTTAGTCAGCAGATGCGACTTGTTACTTGCTACTTGTTGTCTGTTCTTTGCACAGTATATGCGGAAAAAACGGCCGTTTTACCCGTTTCTTATCAGACGCCTAAAAAGCAACGATGACACTGGGAAACAAGTCCCCCATTAGACGTTGATGTTGATGGCACTGCCGGATTCATAGCGACGGAGACCGAGGGAAAAAACGGCCGTTGCGATCAGCCACAGCAGCAGTACAAATCCGGCCAACCCCAGCAGCAGCACCCCATCCCGCCCTTGCACAATCTGCACCGGAATGGCTCCCACAAACGCCGCCGGAATCAGCGTGTAGAGCAGCGTCCGCGCCAGCCCGGAAAACAACACATTGGGATACATGCTAAACGTCAGCAACGAGTTGGTTATCTGCTGGCTGGCGTATTGGGCATTACCCATAAAGAACGCCAGCGACCCAGCTATCACGCCAAACGCGGTTAGCAGCAGTGCCACCAACACGCTTGAGAGCAAGAAGAAAAGAATCTCGATGGGGTGAAAACGGCCGGTAAACAGAAAGGCAACAAAACCAAACACAATGTCGCCCATCGTCGAGACAATCATCCGCGAAAAGATGACGTGGGGCAGCAGTGGGCGTGGGAAAACGAGGTAATAATCCAGCCGCCCCTGGGCAACCAGATAAGCTAAATTAGCTCCGGCGTTTCCGGCAAACAAAAAGGCCAGCCCAAACCCCAGCGTGACAATGGCAAACAGCAGATAAATGTCGTCAATCTGGTAGCCACGCACACTGCCGAAGCGGTCAAAAAAGAGCAGCCAAAAGACAAAGTAGATGCCATTGTTGATCAGCATCCCCACAATTTGCGTAATAAAACTGGCGCGGTACTCCATCGCCGACGACAAATTGACTACAAACAGAGCTTTTAGAAATGATAGTTCAAACAGCAAGCGTCTCATTGTATACACCTTTTATCCCCCATTAATCGCCAGCCGCTGCGTCATGACCCGGTATTGCCACAGCAACACGGCACCAAAAATGAACAGCCACAGCAGTTGCAGCCCCACAATTTGCCGGAACTGCGCCCATTCAAAGGCCACAAAGAGCTTGGCTGGGGCGTAGGTGGTCAGGTTGAAGGGCAGCACGCGGGCAGTGCCTTGCAGCCAATCGGGCAAAAAGTCGAGCGGAATCATGAGGCCGCCCAAAATGAAGACGAGCTTTTGGTAGATGAGCCGGAAGGAAAAGGTATCTTCGGTGACAAAGGCCAGCAGGCCGATGATGCTGAGAACAAAAAAGTCGAGCAGCACCGCCAGCCCCATGACCAGCAGTACTAAGGGCAAATGTGCCCAGGTGAGCGTGGGCGACCCGGCATAATACAGCACCAGCGGCAGCCCCAGGGCAAAAATTAGTACCATCTTTACCCCACCTTCGGCTAGTCCGTTGAAAAAGTGGTAGGCCAGGTAGTTGTAGGGACGGACAAGGGTATAGGCGATGGAGCCATCGCGGACTTCTTCGGTGATGCGAGTGTCATGACGGATTTTGCCCAGTTCCATGACTTCGGCGATGAGGAAGTACCAGATGGTGTTGGCAAGGGTGAGACCGGCTATTTCGGTGGTGTTTTGTGATTGATAAACGGCCGTCCACAACTGCACAAAAATAAACATGATCAAAATAATAAACACCGCCCGCCCCAGCGCATCCCAAATATACGCCAACTGGTTTTGCAAATTCGTCAGCGTAATCGCACCGTATTTTGTTGTTGTTAATCTTAGTTGGGTCAACATACTGCAAAAACCTTCTAGGAGTGGCAAGTAACAAGTGGCAAGTGGCAAGTCTTGATTGCCAACGTCACTTGCTACTTGTAACTTGTTACCTGCTCACACCGCATAAATCTCCCGAATAATTTCCTCCATCGGTGGGTCGGTGATGTTGATGTCGTTGCAAGTGTGGTTGCTAATCACCTGTTGGATGACGCTTTCGACCGGGATTTGGCGGCTGTCAAATTCCAGCTTCACGCCGTAGGTGCCCTGCTTTACCGTTTCTACCCCCGGCAGGGCAAACGGCTCGGTCAGGGCATCGGCAAAGCGCACGTCCACCACCTTGCGCCGCAAATATTGCCGCTTTAGCACCGAGGTTTTGTCGTCAAAAATGATGCGACCGTGGTTGACGACAATCACACGGCGGCACAAGCTTTCTACGTCGCCCGCATCGTGGCTGGTCAAGAAAATGGTCGTGTTTTCCGTCTCATTCAGCGTGCGAATGGCATCGCGGATTTGCTGCTTGGCAACCACGTCCAGCCCAATGGTCGGTTCATCGAGGAAGATGAGGCGGGGGCTGTGGAGCAGCGAGGCGGCGATTTCGCATTTCATCCGCTGCCCCAAGCTGAGTTTTCGCACCGGGGTTTGCAGCAGGTCGCCAATTTGAAACGCTTCCACCAAAAAGTCGCGCCGCCCCTGATACGCTTTCATATCTAGCTCATAGATGCGGGCAAAGAGGCGGAAGGTGTCGTCGGCCGGCAGATGGTACCAAAGCTGGGGCTTTTGGCCGAAGACGGAGCCGATTTGGTAGGCCAACTGCCGCCGCTGCTGCCAGGGCACGCAGCCGAGGACGGTGGCGTGGCCGCTGCTGGGGAAGAGAATGCCGGTGAGCATCTTGATGGTGGTGGATTTGCCAGCCCCATTGGGACCAATAAAGGCCAGCATGTCACCTTCTTCCAGGGTAAAGCTGAGGGGAGAAACGGCCGTTATTTCCCGCATCTCCGGCCGCCACACCGCCTGCCAACTGCCCCGCAGCCCCGGAGCCTTCTGCTTCAACTGAAACCGCTTCGCCAGGTCACGCACTTCAATAGCTGGTTTACCTGCTTCATACTGCATATACACCTCCTGATGGTAGTTAGTGG
>JAGQGA010000178.1 GCA_020432595.1 Anaerolineales bacterium
TGCCAAAGCCCACGGCTGGCGCGACAAGGAGGCGGTGCGGAAACAGGCACTCGATTTGCTCAACTTTGTGCAGCTTGATGCCGAACGGGTGATCAACGCCTATCCCCATGAACTGAGCGGCGGGATGCGGCAACGAGTGCTGATTGCCATGTCGCTGCTGCTCAACCCGCAGGTACTCATTTTAGATGAGCCAACAACTGCGCTTGATATTTTGACTCAGCGTACCATCATCACCCTGCTGCGCCGTTTGAAGGAAGAGAAAAATTTCACCATGATTTTTATCTCCCACGATTTGGCAATTGCGGCCGAACTGGCCGACCGTATTGCCACGATGTATGGCGGACGGCTGGTGGAAGTGGGGCCAACGGATCAACTTTTCTACAGCCCGCGTCATCCGTATACGCTGGGGTTGATCCGGGCGGTGCCTACAGTGACGGGTGGGTTTGAGGAGTTGTCCTCGATTCCTGGCTCCCCGCCAGACTTTATTAATATGCCCAGCGGCTGCAAATTTCATCCGCGCTGTGCGTTTGCCACGGAGAAATGTTCGCAAGAGGAACCGGACTTGGAGCCAGTGAGCAATGGGCATTATGCGGCTTGCTGGCATTGGCGTGAAGTGAAGGTGGAGGTTGATCGCTGGAACGAGGTTCGAGCGGCGGCGGCAAATTAGGTGAAAGAGTGGCACCACTGATTGAATTAAAAAACGTGACGCGACGGTTTGGCAAGGGAGATCAGCGGATAACGGCCGTTGACAACATTTCGCTCTCCATTGAAAAAGGCGATATTGTTTGCCTGGTGGGGGAAAGCGGCTGCGGTAAATCTACAACGGGCAGTATGGTGGCAGGTCTGCTGCCAACCTCGGAAGGGCATATTTTGTACAAGGGGCAGGATATTGCCCAGATGGATCGGGCGCAGTACCGGGAGTACCGTCATGGGGTGCAGATTGTGCACCAAGACCCCTATGCGTCGTTGAACCCGACGCAGACGGTGGAGCAGATGCTGACGACACCGCTGCAAAAACATGGGAATTATGGCAGCCGAACGGCCGTTCGGCGTCGCGCTATTGAACTGTTAGAAATCGTGGGGTTAACGCCCGCCGAAGAAGTGATGGCAAAACATCCGCACCAGCTTAGCGGCGGCCAGCGGCAGCGCGTCTCTGTGGCGCGTGCGCTTACCCTCAACCCTGCGTTTATCGTTGCCGATGAAGCTGTTTCAATGGTAGATGTATCGCTGCGTGTCAGCATCCTGACCATGCTCTCTCGGCTGCGGACAGAGCTGGACGTGACGTTTTTGTTTATTACCCATGACCTGGCGCTGGCAAAATATTTTGCCTGGCAAGAAGGCCGGGTGGTGGTCATGTATTTAGGGCGCATTGTCGAAGAGGGGCCAACGCCTCGCGTGATCCAAAATCCCGGCCATGCCTATACCCAGGCACTGCTGTCGGCGGTGCCGGAGGCCGACCCGAATATTGCCCGCAAGAAGAAACCGCTGGAGCTGCGGAGTGCGGACATCCCCAGCTTGTTGCGGCTGCCGTCAGGCTGTACATTTCATCCGCGTTGCCCGTATTTTGTGCCGGGGGTGTGCGAAACGGCCGTTCCGTCTCTCATTCCCATTGCCGGTGGCGGTGCTGCCGCTTGCCCTGTCCTCAACAAAGAGGGCGTTGTCGCATGATCGGCAGTGAACTGGGGCACGCTGCTTTTCGCATCGGCATGTATCTTGTCGTTGTTGCCGGGTTGCTTACCTGGTTTACCGAAACCGGCACCCCCGGCAATGCTATTTCCCAATTCACTCTGATTTTGGGAATCCTGTTTTTGGTTATCGTAACCATTCTAGTGCGAGTTGGTCGGAAGTGATTGGGAGATTGAGAGACTAAGAGACTTTCTCTTCTAATCTCCTAGTCTCTTAATCTCCTAATCTCTAGTCCCCTAGTCTCACAAAACTGTCTTTTTAAGGAGGTGATGCCTGACAACAAGGTACTAAATCAAATAACTAACGATTTACAAATTTTGTTTAAAGTTTCTTTTACAAGGAGAAAGTTGTGAAAAATAAGAGATTCCTACTGATCGCGTTTGCCCTGATCGCCAGCCTGGTTTTGGCTGCGTGTCAACCCCAGGTTGTCGAAGTGACCCGCGTTGTGAGCGAGACCGTCACCGAAACCGTTACCCAAGAAGTGGAAGTTACCCGTGTCGTGGAAGGTGAAGTTGTCACCGAAACCGTTACCCAGGAAGTTGAAGTGACCCGCGTGGTGGAAGTTCCTGCCGAAGGCGGCAGCGGCGTAAGTGAATTCCATACCGCTTGGCCTTATACCCCACCCCCGGCCGGCCATTTCAACACCTTTGTCTCTGATGGCATGGGTCTTTCCATTTACCAGCCGCTCATGGAGCCTTCCCTATTCTTCTACGTTTGGCACGACCAAAGCTGGCTGCCCATGGCTGGTGACTCCTGGGAATGGGTTGACGATAGCACCCTGCGTGTCAAACTGCACGAAGGGGCTGTTTGGAGCGATGGTTCCGACTTCACCGCTCAAGACGTTCTCGATACGTTTGCCATCCGCCGCCTCCTCAGCTCTTCTGAGTGGAACTTCATGAGCGACATCGTAGCTGTGGATGACCATACCGTTGACTTTATTCTCACCGGTCCCTCCACAACCTTTGCCCGCCGCGTGCTCTCCCGTGCAGTTAGCATTCGCGCCTCTTCGGTTTATGGCGACTTTGCCCAACGCACCCGCGACCTCGTTGACCAGGGGTTGACTGCCGACTCCGACGAATGGAGTGCGCTGCTGCAAGAGTTCAACGCATTCCGTCCTGAGGATATGGTTGTGCTTGGCCCGTTCAAGATTGACCCGGCCAGCATTACTGAATCGCAGATGGTGTTGAACAAAAACGAAAGCTCCTTCATGGCCGACTGGGTGAAGTTTGACCGCATTGTCAACTACAACGGCGAAACCCCGGACGTAACCCCGCTGGTTCTGGCCCGCGAAGTGGACTACGCCACCCACGGCTTCCCGCCCGCTACCGAAGCGCAGTTTATTGCTGATGGTACTCGCATCATCCGTGGCCCGCTCTACACCGGCCCGGCACTCTACTTCAACATGACCATCCACCCGTTTGAGATGCCCGAATTCCGCCAGGCAATGGCCTATGTCATTGACCGCGACGAAAACGGCTTTGTCTCTTTGGGTGAATCTGGCAAGCGTCAGGTCATGATGTCTGGTTTTGCCGACAGCGTCGCTGGCACATGGCTGACCGATGAAACCAAAGCTGCCCTGAACCATTACGATGTTGATCTGGCGAAAGCTGAAGAAATTCTTACCGGTTTGGGCTTTAGCCGTGACAGCGATGGCGTTTGGATGGACGACACCGGTGCCCGGATGGAGTTTGACCTGACGGCACCGGCCGAATTTGCTGACTGGTCTGCTGCCGCTGAAAACGTGGCCGAACAGTTGACCTCATTTGGTATCGCGACCACCTTCCGTGGCGTCAACTTCCAGCAGCATCCAACCGATGTTCGCGCTGGGGCGTTTGAAATGGCAATTCGTGACTGGGGTGCTGCCAACCCGCATCCGTCCTTTGCTTTCACCACCGACTTCACCTCCTACAATGGAGGTGGTGGCGAGGCCGTCACCGAAGGTGCTGGTATGAGCTGGCCGCTGGTTCAGCAAACCTCGTTGGGTGAGATGGACTTAGGTCAGTTGACCATTGATGCCGGTAACGGTGGCGATGAAGCTGTCCAGAAAGAGATCGTTAACCAACTGGCGCTGGCCTACAACGAACTGCTGCCGCAGATTCCGCTGTGGGAACGGTATGGCAACAACCCGGCTTCGCAGGTGCGTGTGGCTGGCTGGCCGGCCGACGGCGACCCGATCTACAACAATGGTCCTTACGGCGACCCGTTTGTGACCTACCTGCTGCTGACCGGTACGCTGTATCCAGCACCGGGTAACGGCAATTAGTCAGTAATCAGTTAACAGTAATCAGTAATCAGTGAACCCACTGATTACTGATTACTGATTACCGATTACCGATTACCAATTACTGAAAATGCGAATCGCATTTGGTGGCATTGCCACAGAAAGCTGTACTTTCTCCCCCTGGACAACCAAGCTGGCTGATTTTTGGGTGCAGCGTGGTGAAGAAATGATGGTGGGGGATCGGCACCCGTTTTTTGCCCAGCATGAAGCAACGTTTTTACCGACGCTGAATGCGCGGGCGCTGCCGGGTGGGTCGGTGGAAACGGCCGTTTATCACCAACTCAAAACCGAACTCCTCGAACGCCTAACCGCCCTTGGCTCCGTAGACGGCTTTTACCTCGATTTGCACGGGGCAATGAACGTGGTGGGGATGGATGATGCTGAGGGGGATTTGGCAACGGCCGTTCGTGCCGTCGTCGGTTCCGACTGTTTGATTAGTGCCAGCATGGATTTGCACGGCAACATTTCCAACCGTTTTGTCCGTGCCATTGACATGCTCACCGCCTACCGCACCGCCCCCCACGTAGACTACATGGAAACCCGCGCCAAAGCCGTGGCGATGTTGGTGAATTGCTTGCAAAACGGCACCCGCCCCCACATTTGGCGGCTGCCCGTGCCCGTTATTTTGCCCGGCGAACGCACCAGCACCGAAGTGGAGCCAGGTGCCACCGTCTATGCCGCGCTGCAGGTGAGCGACAGCGTGCCAGGGCTGATGGATGCCTCCATTTTTGTGGGCTACGTTTGGGCAGACGAACCCCGCGCCTCCGCTACGATTGTTGTTAGTGGTTTTGATAATGCGGCGATGCAGGCCGAAGCGCGGCGGTTGGGGCAGCTTTATTGGCAAGCGCGGCATGATTTTGTCTTTGGCGTGCCCGCAGGCAGTGCCGACCAGTGCCTCGATTGGGCGGTGGCGGCTCCCAACCAGCCCGTTTTTATTAGTGATTCGGGCGACAACCCGACGGCGGGCGGCGTGGGCGATGTGCCCGCGTTTGCCGAACGGCTGCTGGCGCGGGATGATATTCCCAGTGCGGTGTTGGCGAGTATTGTCGATGAAACGGCCGTTTCCCTTTGCCACACCGCCGGACTCAACGCCACCGTCACCTTGTCGCTGGGGGGCAAGCTGGATCCGGTGCATGGACGGCCGTTAACCGTTACCGGGCGCGTCATTCACCTGAGCGACGATGACCCCGTGGCCGGGAAAATTGCCGTTGTGCAGGTGAAAACCAGCAAACTCATCCTGACGCAGCGCCGCAAGCCATACCATTATATTGCCGATTTTCAAGCGTTGGGTATTGACCCCGCTGCCCATAAAATTGTTGTTGTCAAGATTGGGTATCTTGTACCCGACTTAAAGCAAGCCGCTGCCCACGCTTTTCTGGCGCTCACCCCTGGTGCTGTCAATCAGGATATTCCCAGCCTGACCTACCACCGCATTCAGCGCCCCATTTACCCACTAGACCCCGATATGGAATGGGAGCCGTAAAAGAAATTGGAGATTGGAGATTGGAGATTGCCGTTATGCTGCTGCCAATCTCCAAGCCCTAATCTCTAATCTCCCTAATATTGAAACATGGAAGCACAGCGGTTTGTCATTGGCGTAGATGGCGGCGGCAGCAAAACGGCCGTTGCGATTCTGAATCATGAGGGCGTTCTTTTGGGGCGTGGACAGGGGGGAACTGCCAACTATCACCACCACGGGCTGGAACATGCTGGGCAAAATTTATTGGCGGCGATGCAGGCGGCGGCCAGCGAAGCGGGGGTGGATTTAGCCAACGCCAGCGGGGCATTTTGGGGAATGGCCGGGGTAGATCGGCCGGTTGACCGGGAACGGATGCGCGATTTGGCGGCGCAACTGCTGCCTGGCGTTCCCGTGACGATTGATAATGATGCGGTGGCGGCGTTGGCGGGGGGATTAAACGGCCGTTGTGAAGGCGTTGTCCTCATCGCTGGCACCGGCATGATTGCTTATGGCGAAAACAGCGCTGGAGAAAGGGCGCGTGTCGGGGGTTGGGGCTACATCATCGAACAGGGCAGCGGCTACAGCTTAGTCAAAGAAGCGATTAAGGCAACGCTGCTCGCCACTGATGAGCAGCAGCCAACGCAGCTCACGCAAACCTTTATGGACGCGCTTCAGCTTGGGCAAATTTCGGACATCATTACCTGGCTTTATGCCCGTGACCGCCACATTTCCCAGGTGGCGGCGTTGGCACCGCAGGTTTTGGCGGCGGCACAGGCCAACGATTTTGTCGCCCAAAGTGTGGTTAGTCAGGAGGCGGAGGCGCTGGGCAAGTCGGTGTGGGCAGTGGTGCGGAAGCTGGGGTTGGAAAAACGGCCGTTTTCCCTTGTCCTCGCTGGCAGTTTAGTAGGCAAGAACGAGCTATACCGCCAACTCGTGATGCAGGCTGTTTACACGCGCCTCCCATTGGCACAGCCTTTGTTACCCCAGCATGACCCGGCCGTGGGTGCGGCGTTGATCGCCCTGGAAGAGAGCCGGGGAGCGGGAGAGCAGGGGGGAAGGGGTGATATTTCTCCCCTGCTCCTCCGCTCCCCCGCCCCCCTGCCTATGTCCGAACGGCAAAACGTATTGACCAACGGGCTTGACCAACTGCCAACGGCCAACATCGTGGGGTTGATGCACTTGCAGGACAAACAGGCGGCGGCGAGTCTGGCTCCCATTTTGCCCGACATCGCTCGTGCCATTGATGCCATTGCCGAACGGATGCAGCAGGGCGGCCGGCTGATTTATGTGGGGGCGGGAACTTCCGGCAGGCTGGGCGTGCTGGATGCCTCAGAATGCCCACCTACCTTTAGCGTGAACGCTGACCAAGTAATTGGGATTATGGCTGGCGGCGAAACGGCACTGACGCGCTCGGTTGAAGGAGCCGAAGACCATGCCGAAGCGGGAGCCATTGAGTTGGCGCGGTTAAACGTGGGGGCGCTCGACAGCGTGGTGGGGATTGCCGCCAGCGGGCGCACGCCGTTTGTGCTGGGGGCTTTGCAAGAGGCCAATGGCTGCGGTGCGTTGACCATTGCCGTAACCTGCAACCTACCCGCCCCCATTGCCGAGGAAGCCACACTGGTGCTGGCTCCGCTGGTTGGCCCGGAACTGCTGACCGGTTCCACGCGGCTGAAGGCGGGGACGGCGCAAAAGCTGGTGCTGAATATGCTCAGTACGGGGGTGATGGTGCGGCTGGGCAAAACGTATGGCAATTTGATGGTGGATTTGCAGGTAAAAAATGAGAAGCTGCGCGGCCGGGCGCGGCGTATTGTGGCGCAGGCGTGTGGGATTGATGAGGGGGCAGCAACGGCCGTTCTTGAAGCCTGCGGCGGGCATGTCAAAACCGCCATCGTCAGCCAACTTGCCAACCTGTCCCCCGCCGCCGCCCAAATGGCCTTAACTCAAGCCAATGGCAACGTGCGACAAGCACTACAAGAACACAGTAACGCTTTGGCATCACCATAAAAAAATAGGACGCAGATTCTCCTGATGAACCTGATCCGTGTTCTTCCGTGTTCTTCCGTGTCCTATGAAAGGAGAACCTGACTATGGATGAATTGTTATTACTGCCACGACCACGGCAGATGGAGTTTTTAGGGGAAAACGGCCGTTTTTCCCTCACCACGTCCCCCAAACTCATTGCCCTGGATGGTAGTACGCTGTTTACGGCGCGGCGGCTGCAGGCGGCACTGCGGCAAAGTGCGGGAGTGGATTGGGAGATTGTGGCGGGGACGGCCGTTCCCCACGACCAAATTGGCGTAATCCTCAGCCTCACCCCCCACGCTACCCTCCATGAACAAGGGTATCAATTGACGGTGACGGAAACGGCCGTTTATGTCGTCGCCAGCAGCCAAGCCGGGCTGTTTTACGGCACTTCCACCCTCGTACAGCTTATCGCCCAGGGCAAAACGACCTTGCCCCAATGCCGCATCGTAGACTGGCCCGACTTCCCCAACCGAGGTGTCATGCTCGACATCAGCCGCAACAAAGTCCCCACCATGGAGACCCTCTACGCTCTGGTAGACAAATTTGCTAGTTGGAAATTCAACCAACTCCAGCTTTACACCGAACACACCTTCGCCTACCGCCAACACCAGCCCATTTGGGAAGGCGACTCCCCCATGACCGCCGAAGAAATTCTGGCACTGGATGTCTATTGCCGCGACCGCTTCATCGAGCTTGTCCCCAACCAAAACAGCTTCGGCCACATGCACCACTGGCTCAACCACCCCGACTACATCCACCTGGCCGAAGCCCCCGACGGCTCGGAAACGCCGTGGAACTTTCGCTATGAAGGCCCCTTTGGCCTTTCACCGGCCGTTGCCGAAACCATGCCCTTTTTGCGCGGTCTTTATGACGAACTGCTGCCCAACTTCAGCAGCCGCCAGTTCAACATTGGGGCCGACGAAACGTGGGATTTGGGACAGGGCAAATCAAAAGCCATCGTTGAGGCCAAGGGCGAAGGCCGCGCCTATCTGGACTTTGTACTGGAGCTATACCGCGAAGTCAAATCCCGCGAGCGCACCATGCAGTTTTGGGGCGACATCATCGTCAAATACCCCGACCTGGTGGCCGAACTCCCCCGCGACGCGATTGCTCTGGAATGGGGGTATGAAGCCGACCACCCGTTTGACCAAAACAGCCGCATCTTTGCCCAATCGGGCATTCCCTTTTACGTTTGCCCCGGCACCTCATCGTGGAACAGCGTCGGCGGGCGCACCGAAAACACCCTTGGCAACCTGCAAAACGCGGCTGAAAACGGGCTAAAGCACGGGGCCATTGGTTATTTGATGACCGACTGGGGAGACAGAGGCCACTGGCAGCCGCTGCCGGTCAGCTACTTGGGGTTTGGTTATGGGGCAGCCGTGTCGTGGGCGTATGATGCCAACAAGGAGATGGACATCGCCGCCACCATCAGCCGCCATGCTTTTGGCGACGCAACGGGGGGGATGGGACAGTTGGCCTACAATTTGGGCAATATCCATCGTCAAACGGAGATCAAGCTTCACAATGGCAATATTTTCTTCCACGTTTTGCAGCTTGCTCCCGACAAGCTAGGGAATTTGGCGATTTTTAACACGAAGGGAGAGCTAAAAGCGGAGCAGTTTGAGGCGGCGCTGGCCGAGCTAGAACGCATCATGGCGGGGCTGGATGACATGCCACTTAACAGCCCTGATGCTGATCTACTGAAGCAGGAGTACCAT
>JAGQGA010000179.1 GCA_020432595.1 Anaerolineales bacterium
ATGTTTGTCCGCGTCCTATTTGGACTTCTCCGACAGGTTACTAGAACTGTACTTGCAGCCCCAGCCATATCATGCCAACGATAACCTATTTTGACCTGAAAACAACACCAGGGCACGGGAAAAAGTTGGGAGGGAACAGGGAAAAACGGCCGTTTTGCCAAAACTTAATCACTTTTACAAAACTCTTTCACAACTTCTCCACATCTAGCGTATAGACTCTCGTCTTGAAATCAAGCAGTTTTTAAGGAGATATTTTATGCAAAACCGAAAACGACTAACAAACTTGTTAATCGCTAGCACCCTAACCATCTTACTTCTCGTTGTCTTTCTGGCCTTTCGCAGTGGTGGCAATACAGCCGCCCTTGAAACCACCAACACAACCGAAACCACTATGGTGGAAATGGTGGGCGATTATGAAACCGACATTGCTGCTCTGCAAGCACAAGTGGCAAGCCTGCAAACGCAAAATGCGGCCTATGCAACCCAAAATGAAGAGCTGCGAACGGCCGTTACCACCCTACAGGCTCGTGAAGGCGAATATCAAGCCCAAATCGAAGCGGCTAACCAGACCATTGAAGAGCTATCGGCTCAGGGCGGCAACCTGGCAATGGGTGGATCTACGTTTAGCGATGCCTTCCATCATCCCCACGAACACAATCGTTAAGATGAAGGTGACACAATGACTAAGAAAACAAAATCTGACCAAAATTTAACCAAACTGAAACTCGCTCTCGCCACGGGTGGCATGATGGTCACCATCATTGGTGCCACGCTGCTTGGTAAAGAAGCAGGCACCTTAACCGCCAACAATTCGGTGAACACCAACACGGCATCGGGCATGACAACTGGGTCTGGATCAATCCTCAACCTTGACACGACCATCCCGGAATCGCTGGATTTAAAGCTGGAAGCCATTCCCACCGTGTCCGCCCCCACCGTTCGCAATGTCCCCATTGCAATGGGTCGCTCTTCGAGGTAAGCAGATGAACCGGCAAACCACCCCCTCCCATTGGTGTCAGCACACCTTCCGCGCCATGGGTTGCCAGATGTCGATCTGGCTGGATATGCGCCATTCGCGGCCGGTCGACCAGCTGCTGGGCCAAGCGGAAGCGATGTTTCATCAGGCTGAAGGCGTTCTGAGTCGTTTTGATGCCACCAGTGAATTGTCCCAACTGAACAGCCGCGCTGGCCGCTGGACACCTGTTTCTGACTTGATGTGGTCAATCCTGACCCAGGCACTTTTTCTGGCGCGTGAGACATGCGGGCTTTTTGACCCAACGCAGCTTATGGCTTTGGAAACGGCCGGTTATGATCGTTCATTTGTCCAGATGCCAGCGGATACGGTGGGGAGTGGGGTGGTAACGGCCGTTAATCGTCACGGTCAATGGCATCAGGTACAGCTTGATGCCGTAGCACAGGCTGTCCTGCTGCCACCCAACGTCCGGCTTGACCTGGGCGGCATTGCCAAGGGGCACACGGCGCAGCAGGTGGTTGATTTTCTTGACCAGGAAGCCGCCTGTCTGGTAGATGCGAGCGGTGATTTAACCGCTGGCGATGCACCACAGGGCTGGCCGGGTTGGCCCGTTGCCATCGCAGCACCAACGCACGCTGGCAACGAGGGGAACACGGCACTGTTCCAGCTTTGGCTGGTGGACGGGACAATGGCAACTTCGGGGATTGATTATCGCCGCTGGCGACAAAACGGCCGTTTAGCCCATCATGTCATAGATCCCCGCACCAGCTTACCAGCCACCACTGATCTGTTAACGGCGACGGTGTTGGCACGAACGGCCGTTCGTGCCGAAGCCTGGGCCACAGCAGCCCTGGTAGCTGGGTCAACCACGGCCATGCAGCGATTAACAACCACAGGGCTGGCCGCCGCCTTCGTTGACCAACAAAACAGCCTGACAGTGACCCCTGCACTCGCTCCCTTTTTGGCTGTCACAGCTTAACCAATCTCATACGAGGAAAAATCATATGTCTGCAATTTTTAACAATGAAACAATCTGGTATCTAGTACGCTCCAGCGGCACAGTTGCCTACTTTTTTCTGGCCGCCTCTACGATCTGGGGACTTGCCCTGAGCAGCCAGCTTTTGAAAAATTGGGTGCCCGGCCAACTATCCCTAGCCATGCACAACTATCTTTCATGGAACGCCATCGGGCTGACGCTACTGCACGCCATACTACTTCTGTTCAGCGGCTTTATGGATTACACCGTCCTGAATCTGCTGGTACCCTTCACTGGGCCTTTCAGTCCTTTTTGGGTTGGGCTTGGGGTCATTGGAATGTATCTCATGATCTTAACCACCCTCACTTTTTACATTCGCCAGCGAATCGGGTATCGCACATTCCATATCATTCATTATCTGACCTATGCGGGTTTTGTGTTGTCATTGCTACATAGCTGGTTTGCAGGCACCGACACACCAGCCTTAGAGATTATGTACATGTCTACAGGGCTTTTGGTGTTTTTCCTAACCGTCTATCGGGTCTTAACTGCCGTGAGCAGCCGCCGGATCACGATACCACAGCAGGTGTAGGTTGCTGAACTAGGTTGGCGCAGTCCTGTATAGGGCTGACGCCAACCTAGTTCAGAGCACACTTTTCAAGTCTATGGCTTAACGCCGTTTCCGTTTGTTCTTCTGCTTTTGCTTCTTTGCCTTGTTATGCGCCTGCTGTAAGCGGCGTGTCTCTTTTTTGGCAGCTTCCGCAGCTGCTTTAGCCTCATCTTTCGGCGCGGTGTCTGGATGACGCCCCATCAAGCGGTCTAGCTGCGCCAATGGCGAGAAATCCTCTCCCAACCAGCCGTAGCGCGGCGGTGGCGTTATCCGTTCGGTTAACAAACCTAATCTGATTTGCACCTCTTCCCAATCCCCCATCACTGACAGATCAACATCCTCGGCTGCAAAAGCTGCTTCCATCACATCTGCTCGCTCCACCGCCTTTAGTTCAGCCATAGAGGCAATCAAAGAAGCATTCAGTTCGGGTGGCTGCTTGGCGTGTTTTTCAAGCCGCTGCGCTAACAGTTCAACACACGCATCCCTCGTCTCTGGATGCTTCAAGCCTATGTATTCCAATGTAGAGGATGCAGCCACACGCGGCCAAATACCATGCTGTGGGTCAGCTAAAAAAGCACCTAACGGGGTAACTGCTGCTGCCCCAAAATGGGCAAGCACTCGTGGCAAATCTTCCGATGTCCAATCATCTATAAAATCGTTATCAGGATGCTGGCGCAGCAGCAAATGTATCAATGGCTCGATAGCCCTGGGATCACCAAGCTGGGCTAAAGCTCGCCAGGCATGAATGCCCGCCCACACTTCTAAACTATCAGTATCACGCCAAAAAAGCTCATCATCTTGCGCTAAGCGGATTAACTCATCAACATCGTTATTTGTAAGACCAAATTGCGCTGGATAATCAAGCCAATTCTGCATGCCTTCATGACATTCTCCTAATGTCACCAAGGCCAACACGGGTAATGTATATTCCTTGAACTCACTCATTTCCACCTTCCTTGCGCCCCCACCGTTCCGGCCGCTGCCAAAACGCATCGGCACGACCGCCATAAAATTGTGTCAGCACCTGATCTTGCACGCGGGCAGTCCGCAGGGCAGATTGCCCTGTGCTGGCACAGACACCATTCCCCAACAACTCATCCACAATCATTTGAATGAGAGGCTGCTGAATGTGCTTGGGGTTGGGCAGGTCAAATAGCTCCACGCCCGCCTCGGTTTCCAGCCGCACTGGCTCATCGCCAAAGGTGGAGAGGGACAAACGGCCGTTTCTCCCCACCAACTCAATCAGATCCTCCCGCCCATAGCCGCAAAAGTCCCAAACGGCCGTTCCCAACGCCCCAGTAGCCGTGCGGAACGTCATCGCCACGCCATCTTCTACCTGGTAATGGGGGGAACGATTAACGGCCGTTCCCGCCACATCCAGCAGCGGCCCCACCATAAAGTCCAAAATATCCAGCGTGTGGCTGCCCAAATCCATAAAAAGGCCGCCCCCCGCCTGTTCCGCTTGTAGCCGCCAGGGAAGGTGGTTGGGGTCGTGGTCGTGGGTGGAACGGGTGTAGCGGTAGTGGATGTGGGTGAGGAGACCAAAACGGCCGTTTTGCACCAACTCCCGTGCTTTTAGAAAACGAGGCAGCCCGCGCCGATAATACGCCACAAACAGCGGTACCCCCGCTGCCGCAAACGCCATTGCCATCGCCTCCCCCTCCGCTGCGCTGCGGGCAATCGGCTTTTCCATATAACACGGCTTCCCCGCTGCCGCCACCCGCAGCGCATAATCCAAATGGCTGCCCGGCGGCGTTGCCACATACACCGCATCCACCTCCGGGTCGTGGATAATCTCGTCAGCCTCGGTCGTCCACTTCGCCACCCCATGCCGCCGCGCATAATCCGCCGCCAGCTCCCCATTGCGCCGCATCACCGCCACCAGCTTGCTCCCTCGCGCCTGCTGCAACGCTGGCCCGCTCTTCACCTCTGTCACATTTCCACAGCCGATAATGCCCCAACATACAACTTTATGATCTAAACCAAGTTTTCTAACATTTTCTGGCATAAAACATCAACTTCGATACAATTAGTGAATATAATACCCGCAACAGTAAATAGATTTTTGTTGTGTTACGCGACAATTTTTAGTAAGTTTATCTTTACGCTCATGTGCCTGTAGTTGCTTTGCTGCTGCTCGGCCGGGCTTCGCGATAAGGTTGTATTTTTTGCGGGTATTCTATTTTAAACCGTGCCTTAAATAAGTGAAATGAATTCTACCACATCTTCCCTATCTAATAGTCTCGTAGAGAAGTTCACGCAGCTTTCTACACCTCGTGATGTCGCTGACTTGTTAGAAGTACCATACCAAAATCTCACTTACTATCTATACAGGATGCCAGAGGCACAACGATACACCACCTTTAAGTTAGCAAAAGCATCAGGTGGTTTCAGAATTATATCGGTACCCAACCATTCTCTAAAGATTCTACAACAAAAGCTAAATCATATATTACAAATGGTGTATCAACCTAAAGCCTCTGTTCATGGTTTCTTACAAGGTAAGAGCATATTAACAAATGCAGAAAGGCATGTTAAACGCAAATACGTTTTAAATCTAGATATTGAGGCTTTTTTTCCTTCGATCAACTTTGGACGAGTACGGGGAATGTTCATAGCCGCTCCTTATAACCTTCCAGAAAATGTAGCTACTGTGCTTGCTCAAATTTGTTGCTACCAAAATCAACTTCCTCAAGGTGCGCCCACTTCGCCCATTATATCAAATATGATCTGCTCAAGAATGGATGTGGCACTAAAAAGACTTGCCCAAACTTACAAATGTACATACACAAGATATGCTGATGACATTACATTCTCAACCTCAAAACCCCAATTTCCCCCACAGATTGCCTCTATATTTAATAAACAAGAAACGTCAGTTATTGTATTAGGAACCGAACTAAACCATGTCATAGAATCAAATGGGTTTGAAGTTAATTCTTCTAAGGTGCGCTTACAAACAAAAAACCATCGACAAGAGGTAACAGGTGTAACCGTTAATCGGTTCCCCAATGTAAAGAGGGCTTATATTCGCGAGATCCGTGCTATGTTGCATAGTTGGCGCGAAAACGGTTTTACGGAAGCTGAACAAATCTTTCGCGAAAAATACGACAGTAAACAAGAAAATCGTAACCCTAACTTACCCATACCCAGTTTTGCAAAGGTTCTTCGAGGCAAGATTGAATTTTTAGGGGCAGTACGGGGCAAAAATGACCATATATACCTTCGTTATTTAAACGAATTAAGCAGTTTAGCTCCTCCAGGTACTATCAAATTACCTAAAAGCGTTGGCAAATCCAATATTATCAAGCTTAAACCTACCGTTTACGTAGAAGGGAAAACTGACAAAAAAATCCTATCTATTGCATGGGCTAAACTATTTGAGTCAAGACCGATTCCCTTTAATATCGAGGATTCAAATCTATCTCAAACTGACCAAGGAGGCGGATTAGGGGGTGCAGAAATACTCAAGCAGTTTATAAGTGTAGTTCGTGAAGACCATTTACACTTAGCCATCGCAATGTTTGACCACGATCAAGAAGGGATAAAATGTTATAATTCTTTGCCTAAATATTTCGACCAAGTATCTGAGCTTGAAGCTAAAATCTCTAGGCATGGCAAAGCAGCAGCATTCCTCCTTCCTGCCTCTGATCAAAAAAGCGAGTATATTAAATACGAAAACTTTGTAATAGAGTACCTATTTAGTGATGCGGCTTTGGCTAAAACAACTGAAGACGCTCAGGGGCTTATATTCCAGCAAGCTTCTATTGAGCAGCGAATAGTAGGCTCTGGAAAATCATTTCGTCTTTCAAGTACACCAAGCTCCATACCTGAGACCCGCACCATCAAAGAAGGCAAGGTAGTTTTCGCTGAACGAATTGTTCCCCATTTAGATAAATCAGAATTTACGGAATTCCGATTTGTGTTTGCTAAAATCCAGCAGATAATCACTTACATGGCTTCTTTGTAATCAATAGCCAAAATTTGCAGTTAGCCAGATTTTTGATAATCAAGCATAAACGCTATACAAGCAAAACCTTATGCTTCGTCAAACAATCCATTAATCTATCTACATCCGCCAGGTTGTTGTAGAAATGGGGCGACAATCGCAAATTGTTGTCGCGGCTGGAAACAACAATGTTGTCGGCCTCCAGCCACTTCACCAGCAAATCCACCTTGTGCGAACGTAAGCTCACCATCGCCCCGTGATGCTCCGGGTTCACGGGCGACATCAGGCTAAAGCCTCGCTTCATCGCCCCTTCCTTAATCGCCCCTGTAATTTCCCGCACATGGCTTTCAATTTGCTCCAGCCCCACCGCTTGCACCAGCTTAATCCCCGCCAACGCCGCATATAAATTTGGCACTGGCGGCGATCCTCCCTCAAACCGCCGCGCCGAGGGGGACGGGGTGTGGTGGTGTACGTCCATCGCAAAAATGTTGGCCTGGGCAAACCAGCCAACGGCCGTTGGGTTCAGCTTGGGCAATAGCTCCTTCCGCGCATACAAATACGCCATTCCTGACGAAGCCAGCAAATATTTCAGCGTCCCGCCCACCAAAAAGTCCAGCTTCAGCTTCTTCACATCCAGCGGCATCGTCCCCAGCGACTGGTACGCATCCAGCAGCACCAGTGCCCCTTTCGCGTGCGCTGCCTCCACAATCTCCGCCACGTTCACCTTTGACCCGTTGCGAAAACAAACGTGAGCAATTGCCACCAGCTTGGTGCGCTCATCAATCGCCTCGGCAATGTCCTGCGTCAGCACGCGGTTCCCGGCGGCCGGCACATGCACCACCTGCAATCCGTGCCGTTCATGCGCGTGCCAAATTTGCGGCACGGTGGGAAAGTCAAAATCGGTGACGACGATCTTATGCCGGCCGTCACTATAGTCTAATGCCCCCGCCACCCCCGCCACCGCGTCCGACACCGACCCAACCACCGCCACCTCGTTGCCTTCGGCATTAATCAGCCCGGCAAACGCCTGCCGCGCCGCCTCCAGCTTCTCCACCCACAGCTCCCACGGCGACCCCTTCTCATCCCAATCTAGCAAATATTGAGCATACGCCTTCTTGACATCAACCGACAGCGCCCCCTGTGAGCAACTGTTCATATACATTTTCTTCTGAAAAATGGGGAATCGCTCCCGCACTGCCGCCATGTTCATCCTTCTTCCTCCAACGAAATCCGCGTTCGTCCGTGTTCGTCCGCGTCCAATTGTCTTCAATCCTTACCGACCCAAGTAAGCCTTTTTTAGTTCGTCGTTTTGCAGCAAATTAACGGCCGTATCTGCTAACGCAATCCGCCCCGTCTGCACCACATATCCCCGGTCAGCAATGGAAAGTGCCATGTTGGCATTTTGCTCCACCATAAAAACCGTCGTCCCCTGCTCATTAATCGCCTTGATAATCTCAAAGTTCTGCTCCACCAGCAGCGGTGCCAGCCCCATAGACGGTTCATCCATGAGGAGGAGTTTCGGCCGGCTCATCAACGCCCGCCCCATCGCCAGCATTTGCTGTTCCCCACCGCTCAGCGTCTTGCCAAGCTGCTCATACCGCTCCTTCAAACGGGGAAAAAGCTTTAGCTGCGCCTCTAAATCCTCCTCAACCGCCGCTCGATCATCCCGCAAATACGCCCCCATCAGCAAATTCTCGCGCACGCTCATGTCGCCAAAAATTCGCCGGTTCTCTGGCACAACGGCCATGCCGTGCCTCACGCGGTAGCTTGTGGGCTTATCTTGCACCTCTTCCCCCGCAAAAACCACCCGCCCCGTCGCTGGCCGCACAATCCCCAACGCCGTCTTCAACGTTGTAGATTTACCCGACGCATTCCCCCCCAACAGACAAACCAGTTCCCCCGGATAAATCTCAATATCCACATCCTGCAAAATGTGGATGGGACCATAATAGGTATTTACCTTATCAAATCTCAACAGAGGTTCTTGCTTGTTCTCTTTCACGCTGATTCCTCTAAAATAGGACGCAGATTTACCTGATATACCTGATTGATAGCTGCTCAGGTGTCATACCCGCTTTCGCGGGAATGACAACTAGTTGGCCGAAACGAAGGCCATCCCCAAAATCTCACTCTGATCAACAAAATCATTTTGCCGACCTTCGCGGATCGCGTTCGCTAAACCCGCTTCCTCAAATGCTTCAACCATCAAGGCAAAAAACCAATCTTCGCGTTCATTCATCAACTCAATCAAAGCTTCTTTTAATAATCGTTTGGCGTTTGTTTCATCAATTGTCAATTGCATTATCCTAACTCCGTGTGCCGCCGCCCCAGGTACGCCTCAATGACGCGCTCATCGGCAATAACGGCCTCATAGCTACCCTCAGCAATCTTTTCGCCGTGATCCAACACCACTACCCGGTCAGAAATCTTGCCCACCACGTTCATATCATGCTCAATGAGCAGGATGGTGAAATCTCCTTCATCGCGCAGTTGCCCAATCAGGTCGGTTACTTCAGCCGACTCTTTGGGGTTCATCCCGGCCGCCGGTTCATCCAGCAGCAGCATCGTCGGGTTAGTTGCCATCGCCCGCGCAATCTCCAAGCGGCGACGATTGGCATAGGAAAGGCTGTAGGCGGGCTGGGCA